>DASPUT010000149.1 GCA_035622735.1 Thermodesulfovibrionales bacterium
AGAGAGGCGATCTCGTCCTCTCCGCGGATATCGATTGTGCTTGTGAGATTTCCTACGGCTATCTCCCTCGCCCTGTTGTCAAGGAGGGAGATCGGCCGTACGATCAACCTATTGAGGAGGAATATGAGAAAAGCCGATGAGAATGCCAGTCCGGCAAGGCCTGAGATGAGAGTCGCCCTGACGTCTCTCATCAATCGGGCGTACGTCATCTCGATTGAGTACCCGAGCGTCACATAGCCGGCGGGAACCTCCGCAACCATGATCGGTTCTTTCACTTCGATGAACCGCTTGTCCGAACGGTCCTTCTTATTCTCCCGCTTCGGATTGCCGTTCTTATCGAGGATCAGAATGTAGAGGACTTTTTCGTTCTCCATCGCCTTTTGGAGGATCTCGTCGAGCATCGTATAATCTTCGGTCAGGAACGTGTAGCTGGAGATGCCCCCGATGAGTTTTGCGATGGTCTGGGCCTCTACCCTCTGGTCTTCCTGAGTCTTCTCGTAGAGGTTCCGGTATGAATAAGCCCAAGACAGGCCGAATACGATTATGAGGAGGCCGAGGATAAGTGTGGTGATCTTCGTCTTTATGCTCTTCGCTCGTAACGTGAACATCCCCGAATTAGCGCCTCCTCATTCGCCGGAAGGTGCCGGTGTCTCGGTAAATCCGGCACCTTCCGGCAGAGATTCGTATGGTTATGCTTCTTATTTGATCTTTACGAAGTTCTTCGCAACAAGCGCCTGGCCCTCGGGCGAAAGCATAAAATCTATGAACTCTTTTGCCTTGCCCGTGGCAGGCCCTTTTGTGATGAGGTTGATCGGCCTCGAGGCCTTATATTTTTTGTTCTTGACGTTCTCGGGGGTCGGGGCTATGCCGTCTATCTTGATAACCTTCACCTTCCCCGGATCGATCACAGCGGTGGCAAGAGGTCCGACTCCTCCGGGAGTATTCTTGACCGTATCGCTTAAGGTCTTCATCGGAGAAACCGCGGCTCCTTCAACATAGGGCTCCTTGTCCATGACCATCTCCTGAAATTCCTCCCTGCACGCGCAGCCCGGCGTACTGATGACGACCTTGACCGGTAAGTCAGGTCCTCCCACCGCCTTCCAGTTCTTGATCTTCCCGGTAAGGAGTTCCTTGACCTGCTTTGCCGTGAGATTATCGATGGGGACTCCCTTATTGACGACAAGCCCGACAGCGCCCAACCCGATTTCATAAGGGACAAGCCCCTGTTTCAGCTCCTCCTCTTTAAGGTCCCTCGAGACGCCGCCGATATCGACGGTTCCCGAGAGTGTCGCCTTGATCCCGGCACCCGAGCCGCCACCGCCGAGGCCGACCTTTATGCCGGTCTTATTCTCAAAAACCGGAGCGGCTTCCTTCATCACCCCTTCAAGGATCGTCACAGAGCCGGCATACGTCAGTTCCACGGCCCATGCCCGGGCAGAGAAGATCATGAGAACTGCCAGAGCTACAACGAACAATGACTTCTTCATCGTATCCTCCTTCATGTTACTTATAGGTCAACGTTATTACTATATTTAATTTATTAATATATTTCCACTCCTTTTTAAACGAAGATTCCCGCGGGATCACAATGTCGGCATTCTTGTCCAAGTCAGCAAAGTGGTAGGCGTAACTTTTATCCTATATTCGAAAAGGCGTTATTCCGGCGTAAGCCCCTTGGCCCTTTCCTTCTTTGTCCTCGGAGTCTCAGGTCTTAGAGACAGAACTTCACGGCTTGATTACGGTGGTGGTCTCAGCGCCTTTCTGCAATATCATGGTAATCGCAACCCTGGCAGTGGCTGCACCTGAATTGACAACCGAGTGCAGATCTCCGGGATTCTCGGTCCAACTCTCCCCGGTTTTTACCACTCTCTCGCCGGTCTTGTCTTTCAGCGTGATCTCGCCATCCAGCACCGTCACCAGTACGTAACCTCCATGCAGGTGGTTCGGTACGCCAGCCCCTTGCGGGAAATCCAGGATGACGGTCTTCAGGTCGTATTCTCCGGCCTGGAGGGTAACAGGAAACTTGGACTGATAGACTGTTGCCGGACCTTTTGCAGCAGATTGACTCATCTTGTCCTGGGCCATCGCGGCAGAAACCATGAGAAACCCTATGAAGATGACAACGAAATGCAGTCTTACCGTTTTCATAGCAAAACCTCCCCTTCTCTTTTTGGGCGTTTGGAAGGATAGACGAACCCTTCGTCTATCCGCTTCGGACTATCCCTTCGGCGTCTTTGACAGTAAGAAGAGAACGATCGCCATGCCGGCAAAGGTCAGCAAGAGAAAAGCGGAGAAGTTTCTCCTGAACCCGAGTTCCCTGAAGGTCTTCTCCATCTTCACCTGAATCTGCTGCAGCTTGCTCGAGAATTCGTCCGTTCTCTTTTTGATGAGGGAAACATCGACAGAATGGAAGAGCGTACGGAACTCCGCGGAGGTGCTGAAGAGCGTCTTATCCGCCTCTTCGGTGAACACGCCCTCGGCCCTGAGTCTCCTGAGGTCCTTTTCTATATCGTTGATCTTCTTTTCCGTGAGAAAAAGGGCCTGCTTCATCACCTTTGCCCGTTCGTACGTATGGCACTGAGTGCACCGCTGCTCATTAATGATATCGATGCTCGCCCTCTGGATATTGTGGGAGCCGTGACAGGTTACACAGTTCGGTCCGCTCCCCGATGCCTTCAGTGCCTTCCCGTGTCCGCTTTCGAGATAGTTCTTCAGGATGCCCGCATGGCACTTTCCGCAGAATTCCGGCACTTGGTTATATTTCGGAGCACCGACGAACCCCCGCTGGGGCGACATCGCGAGTGCTGCGTCCTTGGGGTCACCGCCGTGACAGTCATGACAGGAGACGCTGTTTTCATAATGCCAGCTCTTTCTCCACTCCTCCGGAATCTTCTGGAACGCAGGTTTCATCGCCTCCGATGCATGGCATTCGATACAGACGCTCTTTTCAGACTGTTCGCCCGCCCAGGGTTTCGAAAGAAACTCTTTTTCGAACTCTTCCCGGTATTCAGTTGCCGCGGTGATGCAGGGAAGACCGAGAAGGAGAAGGAATGCGAGGATATATCTCATGAGTATTTCCCCCAGATCGTCAGCGCAATCCAGCCGATGACGGCTAAGAAGAACGCGGACCGCAAGAGGGGCCGCTTCATAATATTCGCCTCCTCTTTTGTATCGAGAAGGGGCCACAGGAGCAATACCGTCACGATAATCCCCTGAAGCGTGATGCCGAGAAACCGGTTCGGGATGAGTTTCAGCATCTGATAGGCCGCCAGAAAATACCATTCGGGCTTTATGTGTGCCGGCGTCTTGAACGGGTCGGCAGGGGTATTCGCGTCCTCAGGTAAAAAAAGCATCGGCATGAAGGTGATGACGAAAAACATGATCCCCATAAACATCATCACCATGTATCCCTCCCGAAGGACGAAATCGGGATAGAAAGGGATGCCGCCGGGATGGCTGTCGTGGCGGAACGCGGCCCACTCGGTCTTCTCGACGGATTTCCCGAAAGGCGGAGAAGAGATCCCGATACGCCTGATCAGGAAGAGATGGAGCCCCACGATCGAAAGAAGGACGAGCGGCAATAAGGCCACATGGAGGGCAAAGAACCTGTTCAGGGTGACACCCGATACCGTGTCACCGCCCCTCATCACCTGTGCGATAAAATCACCGACATAGGGAAAGGCCGTCGGTATCGTCGTGGTAACCGTCGTAGCCCAGAAACTGAGCTGACTCCAGGGAAGCAGGTAGCCGCTCAGACAGAACCCGAGCGTAGTGAAGAGCAGCCCCGCGCCTGCGAGCCAGGTCAACTCCCTCGGTTTCTTGTAGCTTCCCATGAAAAAGACCGAGAGCATATGGATGAATACCACAGCCACCATGAGATTGCTTCCGACAACGTGGATCAGCCGGAAGAGCCAGCCATAAGGCACTACCATCATAATATCCTGAACGCTCTTGAAGGCATGCTCGAAGTGGGGGATATAATAGATAAGCAGGAAGAAACCGGTCAGGACCTGAACCACAAACAGGGAAAGCGCGATCACCCCGAAGGAATAGAATATGTTGATGTTCCGCGGAATCATGTACTCCGTCAGCTGAGTCCTGACGAGTTCGTCCAGTCCGATCCGTATTTCGAGCCAATCTTTTATTTTATTCCACACGCTGCTATACCTCTCACCGCATCACTCCCTTGTTTCCATCCCGTCCGATGCATGCTTCCTTCCTCTGCTGTGCGTCTCTGTTCTCACCCGATAACAATGTTTTCTCCCTCCACCTGCACGCTGAACCTCTGGAGCGGTTTCGGCGGAGGCCCCGATACCACATTCCCCTCGAGGTCATATATCCCGGCATGGCAGGGACAGATCAAATCGCTCTTCGTCCGGTTATATTCCACAAGGCATCCGAGATGCGTGCAGACCCTCGACAACACGATGAACCCTTTGCCGGGCCGATTAATGACAATTGCCGGCGTGTTGTTAACGATAATATCCTTTGCGTCGCCGGGAGGGATTTCGTCCTTCCTGATCGTCATCTTCTGTGTCTTCTCCCCCGCCCCGGACGGTGCGAGGAACCGGATCAACGGATAAGCAAAGGAGACAAGAGCGGTTGAACCAAGGACCGCCATCAGGACACTCAAGAATGTTCGCCTCTTCATCAATCCCCCGTAATCAGTAGCTATGGTAAGGTGCTAACGAAGCTCGAAAAAATTCTATCAGCCACGTATGCCCCTTGTCAAGCAAATCATCGCATCATCGACAAGAGATATGTTGACTTTAAAAGATGCATCGTTTAGTCTAAAAACGTCGATTCCCGAATGAGGAACACTTTAGAGAATGCAGGATGCCCTGGATGGAAGAGAAGATACGGAAGGCCTTTGAAGAGAGCATCAGCGTAAAGGAACGGTTTGTAAAAGAGAACATCCAGGCGATCATGGAGGCTTCGAAGCTGATAGCGGAGGCATTCAACGACGGCAGGAAACTCCTCCTCTTCGGGAACGGCGGCAGCGCCACCGATGCCTCGCATATCGCCGCAGAGTTCGTCAACCGCTTCAAGAGAGAACGCCCCGGACTTCCTGCCATAGCCCTGAATACCGATGTCGCGGTCATAACCTCGATAGCGAACGACTACGACTTCTCCGACATCTTTGCGCGGCAGCTCAAATCTCTTGCCGATGAAGGCGATGTCGTTCTTGCCATCAGTACGAGCGGAAATTCAGGCAATATTCTGAAGGCGATGGACGCCGCCAAAAGAAAGAAGCTCAAGTCGATAGCGTTCACCGGGAGCAAGGGAGAAAAGTTCGCCGCGAAAGCGGATATCGCCTTTGTCGTCCCCTCCGATAACACCCCGAGGATACAGGAGACCCACATCACGCTCGGCCACGTCCTCTGTCAGATGGTGGAAGAGATACTCTTTGAAACGCCGAGAAAGAGATAACGGAAGTTTGAGGGTCCTCGGCATCGACCCGGGAAGTCAGATCTGCGGTTACGGGATCATCGAACAGGACGGGGAAAAAGGTCTCGGTGGCTATGCCTACGTCGCATCGGGAAGGATTGAGCTCTCCTCGGGCAGTCCCCTCCATATCCGCTTAAACGAGATATACTCGGCCCTCGCCGAAATCATTCAGGAATACCGTCCGGTTCAGGCAGCGATAGAACGGGTGTTCTTTGCAAGGAGTGTGAAAGCAGCCCTGCATCTCGGACACGCGCGGGGAGTATCGATGCTCGCGGCAACCGCTGAAGGGCTCCAGGTCTATGAGTATTCCGCTGTAGAGGTGAAGAAGGCGGTTGTCGGTTATGGCAGGGCCGAAAAGAGCCAGGTTCAGGCGATGGTCAAGGCGATCCTGAACCTCACGACCGCGCTCTCTCCCGACAGCGCCGATGCGCTCGCCCTTTCTATCTGCCACCTCAATACGATGAAGTTTCCTCCTTACGGGAACAGGAACCTGCGGACGGCGCTCGAAAAATCTAAGTCCAAAAACTCCAGCCAGCGGACCGGCCTCGGATGATCGGCACCCTGAAGGGAAGGCTCTTCTCAAAGAGGCCTGACAACGTGATCGTAGAGACCGGCGGCGTCGGGTATCTTGTGAGCGTGCCGGTAAACCTCCTGTCGGCCCTTCCCGAGGAAGGGGCCGAGGTGTTCCTATACATCCATACCCATGTCCGGGAGGATGCGTTGCAACTCTACGGTTTTCCTTCGGAAGACGAAAAGAGGATTTTCACGACACTGCTCGGGGTTACCGGGATAGGGCCGAAGATGGCGTTGAACATCCTTTCGGGGGTTACGGTGAAGGACTTCCTCCAGGCACTGGATACCGAAGATGTTGCGATGCTCTGCAGAATACCCGGCCTGGGGAAAAAGACCGCGCACAGGCTCATTCTCGAATTGAAGGAGAAATTGCCCTCGGTGCGAGAGCCGAAAGACAGGGTCTTTGAGGATACCCTTTCGGCGCTCGTAAATCTCGGCTACAGGAAATCGGAGGCGCAGGAATCCCTCGATAGGGCGCTGAAGAAAGGATTCACGACGATAGAGGATCTCCTGAAGGAATCCCTTAAATATCTCACAGGAAGGGCACAGGATTGAAGAGGATTGACGACAGTGAAATAAGCCCTGTCAAGAGTCAGGAGGATCAGAATTTCGAGGCCGTCCTCAGGCCGAAGACATTCCATGACTTCGTGGGGCAGGAGAAGATCAAGGACAACCTCCACGTCTTCATTACCGCGGCAATGCAGAGGCGTGAGCCCCTCGACCACGTTCTCTTCGGCGGTCCGCCAGGACTCGGCAAGACGACCCTCGCAAATATCATCGCAAATGAACTGAAGGTGAATATCAAGACGACATCCGGTCCGGTGCTCGAGCGGCCCGGAGACCTCGCCGCGATCCTCACGAATCTTTCGGAGATGGACATCCTCTTCATCGACGAGATTCACCGCCTGCCGAGGATCGTCGAGGAAGTCCTCTACCCTGCCATGGAGGATTACCAGCTCGAC
The DNA here is from genome assembly GCA_035622735.1 of Thermodesulfovibrionales bacterium. Lineage (NCBI taxonomy): Bacteria > Pseudomonadati > Nitrospirota > Thermodesulfovibrionia > Thermodesulfovibrionales > Thermodesulfovibrionales bacterium. The sequence goes on from DASPUT010000149.1 coordinate 6,984, forward strand.
ATCATCATCGGCCAGGGACCGAATGCGAGGACGCTGAAACTGAACCTCCCTCGCTTCACCCTCATCGGCGCCACGACGCGGGCCGGCCTCCTCACGTCTCCTCTGCGCGACCGGTTCGGCGTCATAAACAGACTCGAATTCTATACGCCCCGTGAATTAAAGGAGATTCTCTTCCGCACCGCCGGAATCCTGTCTGTTGAGATAACCGATGATGCGGCCTTCGAGATCGCGAGGCGCTCACGGGGAACACCGAGGATCGCAAACAGGCTCTTGAGGCGCATCAGGGACTTTGCCCAGGTGAAGGGGAACGGGACGGTCGAAATCGGAATAACCCGCCATTCCCTCCTCGCCCTGGATATTGACGAGCGGGGCCTCGACGACATGGACAGGAGGCTTCTCACCACGATCATAGAGAAATTCGGC
>DASPUT010000150.1 GCA_035622735.1 Thermodesulfovibrionales bacterium
CCGCCGTCAATCCGTAGAGTTTCATGAGATCATCGGGCTTGCCGGACCGACCAAAGGTATCTTTCACCCCAATCCTTTTTATCGTGACCGGTCTCTTCTCGGAGAGGAACTCACAGACAGCACTGCCGAGTCCGCCGATTATCGAATGCTCTTCCGCGGTAACGATGAGCCCCGATGCCTCGGCTGCTCCCAGCAGGGCGGCTTCATCAAGGGGTTTTATCGTCGAGACATTGATGACTCCCACATCGAGCCCGTCAGATTCGAGCATCTTTCTTGCGTCCAGGGCGTGGGAGACCATGATCCCCGTTGCGATGATATTTGCGTCCCTTCCGACGTGAAACGTGTGAGCCATCCCTATCCGGAAGAGATAATCTTCGGGGACAACGACCGGAACCTTGGCCCTCCCCAGTCTCACGTACACGGGACCGGGGAACTCTGCAATGGTATTGATCACCTGTTCCGTCTCCCTCCCGTCTGCCGGTACGATCACCGTCATATTGGGTAAAACCCTCATGAGGGCTATGTCTTCGAGCGCCTGGTGAGATGCCCCGTCTTCTCCGACCGTGATGCCCGCATGAGTCGAGACGAGTTTCACGTTGAGATTCGAATAGCAGATCGTCTGCCTGACTTGTTCCCAGGCCCTTCCCGTTTCAAAGATCGCGAAGGTCGATGCGAAGGGAAGTTTGCCCGTCAGGGCGAGCCCCCCCGCTGTTCCGATCATGTCCTGCTCCGCGATGCCGAGATTGAAGAATCTTCCGGGAAATGCCTTCGCAAATTTGATCGTCTTCGTCGAACCCGAGAGGTCCGCATCGAGGACAACAACATCGTCCCTTTTCTTCCCGAGAGAGAGAAGCGCCTCTCCGTAAGCATCCCGTGTCGCCACCGCTTTTCCCGCGCCAGGGGATTTCTGCCCTTTGTCCTGAATCCGTTCGCCCATCTAGCGCAGTTCCTTCAGTGCCCTTTCGAGCTCTTCCCTCGTGGGGGCCAATCCGTGATATTCGGCCCTGCCTTCAAAGAATGAAACACCTTTCCCTTTTACCGTCCGAGCGACGATAACCGTTGGTCTGCCCTTTGCCTTTTCCGCATCATCCAGTGCACTCGTTATCGCCCCCATATTGTGGCCGTCGATGTCGATCACATTCCAGCCGAACCCTTTCCATTTCTCCGTAACGGGTTCGATGCTCATCACATCGCAGCAGAAGCCGTCGATCTGCAGACCGTTGTTGTCGACAATCGCGCAAAGGTTATCGAGCCCGTAGTGCGCCGCGCTCATTGCGGCCTCCCAGACCTGCCCCTCCTGTAACTCCCCGTCACCCAGAAGGCAGTAGACGCGTGAGGGGATACCGTCCATCCTCAGTCCGAGCGCAATCCCGTTCGAGATCGACAGGCCCTGGCCGAGGGAGCCGGTGGATACCTCAACACCCTTGAGCATCTTCGAACTGGGATGTCCCTGGAGCGGGCTGTCGATGGAGCGGAGGGTCTTCAGCAGCCCCCTGTCTATGTATCCCGACAGGGCAAGGGCTGCGTAGAGCAAGGGAGCGGCATGGCCCTTCGAAAGAACGAAGCGGTCTCGCTCTCTCCATGAAGGATCATCGGGTCTATGCCTCATCTTGTAAAAAAAGAGGGCAGTTAGGATATCGGCAGCAGAAAGAGATCCGCCGGTGTGGCCCGAGCCCGACTCCGTTAACATCTTGAGGATTTCTCTCCTCATGTCCTTTGCGTGCTGAGACAGGAGATTCATATCTTTCGTCAGCATCGTTGCTTCGCTCATCGGTCCTTCACCTTCCGGGATATATGTTCGAGAAGGATTTCATCAAGACTCCTTTTCTGCCTTTGAGCGGCATCGGGCCTTTCTTCCCGTTCCTGAGCCGTGCTCTCCGAGAGATGTCGAATCCCGCTCTCATCCCCTTCAGGAGAGGCAAGGGATTCGTCTTCGAGTCCCGTTTCTTCAGAAGTCTTTCCCGCTATGAGCTCCTTCAGCATTTCCTTGTGCTGCTCCTTCATCATCTCCCTGAGGCGCTCCTTGAAATCAGAGAGTCCGATGATGTCGGCATAACTCGTTTTTTTTGACCTGAGGATAGCGCCTTCATGGTAGAGGAGTGTCACGAGGGTGTGCTTGCTCAGGCCGCTGTCCTCTGTCTGGACATGATACAATTTCCCCTTATGAGGAACATTCGTGTTGTAACCAATCAGCATTGCCGTGCGCCCAGAAAATCACCCTTTCCTCAGGTGAACATCCCGGATTCTCCGTCCGGGTCGAGACTTCAATATTATATACGCGATAGCGGGAGAGATACAAGTGAGAGGAGAATTATCGGTTAACTGCAAATCCGATACGGGATAACGCTTTCCCGCACGCTGAGGCTCAAAGAAATTGGGATAATCAACATGGCCCTCCCCTATCAATGAGCTTTGTATCGGCCTGTCTCATTACGCAGTGGAGAGCGACTCGGACAAGCGAGCTGTGGGCATTCCGGGGAGGGCAGGCCCCCCCGGAACATGACAACCCTAGAACCTGAACGTCAGACCGAATTCGAGACTGTTTTCGCTCAGCGTCGACTGGAGTACTGTCGGCTGGCCGGCGAAGTTGGTACCGCTTTCACTGATCGTTTCCTTGAAGGCGTGAGTATACCCTGCGGTAAGCGCAAACTTCTTTGAGAATTCGTAGCCTCCTCCCACCGTAATATGCTGCTTCACGATGGCCGGGAACCCTATGATCCTGAATGTTTCATAGTAGTACGTCGGCATGAGCGCCCCCTGAACCGAGACAAATGTCGGACCCGCAGGCGTGGCGCCGACAAAATTATTGTGAACGTTCACGGGGTTGTTCGCATAGTTGTATCCTATTCGCAACGCGAGATTCTTCATCGGTTTATACTGGGCTCCCACTGCCAACACCCATTGGTCCTTCCAGTCGAAGTCATTGTATCCGGTTGCACTAGACCAATTGATCCACCTGCCGTCAACTTCCATTAAAAGCACGTTACTGATGGGCTCGACCGATATGCCGATGCCGACCTGCTGAGGAGCCTGGAGCGTCAAATCGCTGATTCTACCATTCAGGTTGAGCACGTTGTTATAGTCGACCGATTGCGGGGATATATAGGTCAATCCGAGAGAGACCGTGTCACTCGGCTTATAGATCGCGCCGACCTGGACACCGATTCCGTAATTGAAAGAGGACCCGCTCCCCAGGTCGAGGCTTGAATAGTCGATGTTGAGCGCCAATCCGAGAGAGAGCTTCTCATTCGGCTCGTAGGACACGGACGGAGCGAATTTCATCGTCTGCAGCTGTGTGAATGCTCCGGCTACGAGAGGCGTGTTGGCAGGGTACGGCGGCGAAGGAAATGTCCCGTCAATACTCGTGTTCCTGTAGTCGACGCCGAGACCCGATACACCATAGGCTGCGATACCAAACCGCCAGAGAGGAAAGGTTGAGGTAATCGGAACAGACAGACCAATGGCAGGTATCGCAAAGACCTTATTGTCGCTGCCGGCGTTAGCCACTGCGCCCGCAGTGATCACCGTCGCATTTACTGTCGGCATGAACAACGTCCCGGCAAAATTGAATTCAGAGCCCGGACAGTATGGGCCGAAACACATTGCCGCAGGGTTTGAGAAGACCGCGCTGATGGCATCCTGCGGAGCGGCGATGCCGACTCCTCCCATGCTTCTCGAGATCGGGCCTATGCCGATCAAATTGTCACCGTTCGTTGCCATGGCCGGAGGCGCCACGCATATAATCAATCCCAAAATCACCGCAATCAACAGTACCTTTTGCATCTCTACCTCCTTTGTTGATTCTGATTTCTCCCCCCTTCACCCTTACTCCGCGTTCTTCACCTCCTCTTCTTGAGTATTCTCCGTTATCCCAGCTTCTTGATAAAAAATGTTAAGATATTCTCCTTCTCATCCATTTCGAGGAGTTCGTTCCCCGTTCTCTTGAGCATCGCCTGAATGTCGGCTTTAGACCCCTTATCCGTAGCCTCAACGAAGAGGACCTGTCCCGGCTGCATCGAGTCCAACGCCTTCTTCGTTTTCAGAACAGGCATGGGGCAATTGAGTCCTTTCAAGTCAATCGAAACATTTGCTTGTGACTTATCCATCTTCTCTCACCTCTCTTCCGTGTGAAGTTGTTCCCTTGAACGCCCCGCGGAATCAGATAAACAGACTTATGTTCGCATCGAGGGCAAAGTCTATAAACTCTGCTGCACCTGCTACCCCGACCCCTTCAACGAGATCTTCCTTCTTCATGCCCGTCATCTCCATAGTCGGGGTGCATGCTATCATCTTTACGCCGGATTCCAAACAGACATTCAGGAGTTCAGGTATGCTCGGCCAGTTGATCTTCTTGATCATGCTGTTCATCATGACCGTGGCCAGGGAAGTCATGCCGGGAAGCACACCGAGAATGTTGGGGAAAGGGACGGGAGAGGGCATTGCAGGGTTTGCAATGGGGGCCACCTTGAGGGAGTGGTTTTTCTTCTTGTTCACGATATCCACGCCGTA
>DASPUT010000151.1 GCA_035622735.1 Thermodesulfovibrionales bacterium
CACTCATGCCCGGCATTCTAAGATCGAGCAGAAGCACCTCAGGCGGGTCCTGTTTGATTGCGGCGATGGCGTCATCCACGTTGTATACCGCCTTCGTGTCGTAATCCCGCAGGAGCAGCCTTTCCGACAATGCAGCCGCAAATTCAACCTCATCGTCAACGATAAGCACTTTAGTCCATGACATTATAACCCCCTTAGATCGATGCTGGCTTTGACAGGCACTTCGACTGTGAAAGCCGATCCCTTGTCGACCTCGCTTTCAACAAGGATCGTACCCCCCAGCTTCTGCATTATCCCGTATGATATGGAGAGACCGAGACCCGTACCTTTCCCTTTTTCTTTCGTCGTAAAGAAGGGCTCAAAAATATGCTTTAAGACTTCTTTCGGAATACCATGACCATTATCCCGCATAATCACCTGAAGTGTGTCCTCATCTTTCTTCCCCGTGGCAATCGCCAGCGTCCCCCCATCCTGCAGGGCGTCTATGGCATTGTTGGCGATGTTTAAGAATACCTGTTGCAGCAATCCCCTGTCACTCTCGATCTTGGGAAGATTTTCCGAGAGATTCATATCCAGGTTGACATTCCGATAGAGAATCTCCTTCTCGAGAAACCCGATAACCTCCTTGATCGTTTCATTCATGTCGATTATCTCAAGGGAGACATCCATTCTCCGGGCAAATCCCAAGAGTCGCTGCGTAATAGTCCTGCAGCGATCTACGCTATCAGTTATCGAAAAGACGATCGATAAAAACTTTTCCTTATTGGGGAAGTTGCCGATAAGCTGCAGAATGTCCTTCATGAGTCCGGCCTTTTCGTTAATCACGGCGAGGGGATTATTTATTTCATGCGCTATGCCGGCTGCAAGCCTTCCGATTGAGGCAAGTTTACTTGTGTGTTCGGTCTCTGCAATGGCTGCTTCGCGCCTTTGCTCCGCCTCTTGTATCCGGTTTACAACTGAAGAAGTGATGATGCTGTTTGCTATGGAACCTATAATAACGAGTACGATGATCAAATAAAGCGTGCCCACATCCTTGGTAAAGAGCTCGATCATCCTCGATGAAGCGGTTGACTGAACGACCATCCCCAATACCCAGGAGGATTGCTTTATATGTGCATATCCGACTTCAAGATAGATACTATCTCGCTTATAGTCCATTAATGATAGATCCTGAGCAGGAACCGGAAATTTGAGAGCCGCCCGCTCAAGTATTTTGCCATGGAAGCGGGAAGGGGTCTGGAGGATACCGTCTTTGTTTACAATGAACGCGTCATCGTATTCCTTCAGCTGCATCGAAGAAAGGAATCTATTGAGGGTCTCCACATCTACCGTTGCCCGTAACACCCAGAAGGCGTGCTTGCCGGGCATTTCCCTTCTCACGGCGATCGCAAAATGGGGCATCTTTCGGTATCCGGTGAAAACATCGCTGATATAGACACCGCGGATGCTGACCTCCTGAAACCAGTCCTGGTTCGAATAGTCCCTGCCCTTGAGATGATAAGGTCCCGCATAGGACAGCTGGATCCCCTCCGAGTTAATTAGGCCGAGGTCAACGATCTCTCCGAATTCTTTCCTGAACTTGGCAAAAATCGTATGGATCATCGTATCGTCAGACAACTCATCGAGGCTGTACGCATTCGTAAGGAATCGCAATCCTGCGAGTTTCTCCTGTAAGAACGACTCAATAGACCGCTGTGAGTCTTCCAACTGCCACCTGAGATGGTCCCGGAATTCATCTTTAAGGATATTGAAAACCCAGAAATAGCTGATCATGGCAATCCCGATGAGGGGGAGACCCGCAAGCGTTCCTATATAGAAGAATAAACGTAACTTAAGAGACTTGTAACGGTCTTTTTTTATCGCGTTAACAAAATTCGTGAATGGCCTTAAAATACTTTGCATAAAAGGAGTGAGAGCCGGGTCTCCATTTCTGTTCATTATAGCACGTTTTTATTTTATGCAAAACCTGAAGCCTGGCCTGTTTTGTGCTATTATATTTTTACCGGACTGTCATAAAAAACTTTGGGACATGCCCGGAAAAAGAGAACCCATGAAGCTGTGGCAACATATTTCAGGCCTCCTAAAAACCGAAGAGACGTACGGAAAAGGGAAAGATGAGGGCAGTGAGGTCCTGACAGAGAAGTTCGGTGCATTTCAGCGGCTTTTGTCGAGCAATAATGCCGCGCTCGAACTCATGGCAGATATGGGAGAAAAGCTCTCCGGTGATTTCCTCTTTGACCGCCACTATGTTGACTCTACCTTGAACGCTGTTTCGGAAAGGGTCAAAGACCTTGTCGAAAATCTCAGAATCATCTCAAACGGAAAGTACCGGGCTTTGGATGAGAGGTTCGATGAGATTCAGACCGGGATTCAGAGGGTTCTCACTGAGAAGAAAGAAATCGCCGAAAGCCCCTATACGCTTTCTTTAGCGGAGATTACCAGGGAAATGGCGGAGATGGTCGGTTCGAAGATAGCCAACATAGGTGAGATAAGAAACCGCCTTGCGCTTCCCATTCCGGACGGATTCAGCATTACCGCCTTTGCCTTCAAGAGGTTCATGGAACAAAACGATTTCTTCGGAAGAATAAAGGAGAAACTCGATGATCTGTCGATTGACGATCTTGAGGCATTGAATGCGACGAGCAGGGAAATAAAGGACCTCATCGCAGGCGGGGAAATCCCCTCTGATCTCGAAGCGGCCATAGCCGCGTCATACGCGGGACTTTGCGAAAGAGAAGGCTCCCGGGTAAAGGTTTCCGTTCGGAGCAGCGCCCTCCAGGAGGACGGGGAGTTCAGTTTCGCGGGACAGTACAGCACGTTCCTGAATGTTCCCTTCGAATCGCTTTTCGAAAAATACAAGTCTGTCGTGGCGAGTCTCTTCAACCCGCGGGCGCTGTTCTATGTTAAGACCAAGGGCTTTCAGGAATCGGATATGGTGATGTCTGTCGGCGTGCTCACCATGATCGACGCGGAGGCAGCAGGTGTCGTGTATTCTGCCGACCCGAATGACCCCGAGAGGGATGTGATCATCATCAGCGCTGTCAAGGGTCTGGGAATGGGCCTTGTTGACGGCACGATAACGCCGGAAGTATATCTTGTTTCACGTTCGGGAGGCGAGATCATCGAAAGGAGCCCGTCAAAACAGTCGCAGATGCTTGCTTGTAATTCCGATGGGGGTATCGAAGAGATCGTCCTTGATGAGGGGCACGACGGAAAAGCAGCCGTCACCGATGAGGATATCAAGACGCTGGCTCGTTATGCCCTCTCTCTCGAAACCCACTTCCAGGGTTGCCAGGATATCGAATGGGCGATCGACAGACGCAAGGGCCTCTGCATTTTGCAGTCGAGGCCCCTGCGCCTATTGGCCAGAAAGGCGTCTATAGCTGCGCCGACGCTGGTGAAGGGATACACCGTTCTCATTGACAGAGGTGCCATAGCGTTTAAGGGGATCGGGTTCGGAAAGGCCTATATCGTTAGACAAGATGAAGATTTGGAAGGCTTTCCCGAAGGCGCGGTACTCGTGGCCAAACACACGTCCCCAAAGTTCGTTGCGGTCATGAACAGGGCTAGCGCGATTGTCACTGACGTTGGGTCGGCGACGGGCCACATGGCGTCGTTGGCGAGGGAGTTTCAGGTCGCCGCATTACTGGATACGGAGGTTGCAACATCGCTCATTCAGCAGGGTGAGGAAATCACCGTGGACGCAATAAACTGCAACATTTACAGGGGACACGTTGCGGAGCTTGAAGAGTTCGCGGTGAAGAGGGAAAACCTTTTCAAGGAGACCAGGATTTTTAAGACACTGGAGGACGTACTGAAACTGATATCTCCTCTCTATCTCGTGAACCCGGACGATAGGTCATTTAAGGCCGAATCCTGCCGGACCTACCACGACATCACGCGTTTCTGCCACGAAATGGCGATACATGAGTTGTTCGACGTCACTGGAATATCCGCCGACGAAGTGGGGGCGATAAGGCTCTTGACAGGCGTACCCGTCGATATCTATCTCATCGACCTCGGCGGCGGCACGAGCGGACGGGAGGATACAAAGGATCTTCTCCTGAAAAACATCAGCTCCGTACCGTTTAATGCCTTCCTGAGGGGGCTTGCGGCCATGAAGTGGCCTGAGCCGAGACCGGCGGATGCAAAGGGTTTTCTCGGCATGCTCGCGACGTCTGCTTCGATTCCCGAAGAAGAACTGAAAAGGACTGCAGAGAAGAGCTTTTCGATCATCTCCGGAGATTACATGAATTTCGCCATCAGACTCGGTTATCACCTGTCGACCGTGGAAGCTTATGCGGGGGAGAACATCAATGACAACTATATTAAGTTCACCTTCAAGGGCGGCGGGGCGATCATCGACCGGAGACTGCGGAGGATCAGGCTGATAACGGAAATACTCAGGAAACTTGATTTCAGCGTAAAGGTGGTGGAGGATGTTGTGAATGCTTCCCTGATGAAATACAGAAGGTCTTCAACGGAAAAAACGCTCGAAATCCTCGGGAGGCTTACCGTTTATACGAAACAGCTCGACATGGTGATGTACAACGACGCCATAACGGATGTTTATATCGAGGAGTTCTGCTCGGCCAACGTCACCGGTCACTGAGATTGCTCTTTGCCTAAGCTCTCCCTGAGCATCTTGTTCTCCCTCTGGATCCTTAGCCACTTGATCGCCTTTTCGATGGTAAAGAGGATCTGCTCCTTTCTGAATGGTTTCGTTATGAAATCGAAGGCGTTCTTTTCCATCGCTGCGTCGGCGGCCTCGGCGGTCGAGAAGGCGGTGATGATGATGATCGGGATATCAGCGTCGAATTCCCTGACGGTATTGAGAAGCTCTATACCGTCGAGACCGGGCATTTTCAGATCCGTAATGAGGAGATCGAACCCCCCTTTCCTTGCCAGTCCCAGGGCCTCAATAGGATTGTTGGTAGTCGTCACCTCGTAAGGTGTTTTTTCTCTTACGATCATCTGCAGAAGCCGGAGCATGTCCGGCTCGTCGTCCACGATCAATAGTTTCTCAGGCATCGTTTCCCTCCCGTCTATTTTACCACAGGCAGAGTTATAACGAATTTTGTTCCGGGTGTATTCGACTCGTCTCTCGTCCTCGTTTCAAAGCTTATCGTGCCGCCGTGCTTGTCTATAATCCCATACGCTATCGAGAGCCCCAACCCGGTTCCTTCTCCCACCTTCTTGGTCGTGAAAAAGGGATCGAATATTTTGGCACGTTCCTTTTGCTTGATCCCCGGACCGGTGTCGGCGATCTGTATCTCCACACGTTTCCCTTCTTCTACGGCCCTTGAGGTAACGGTGAGCGTACCGCCGCCTTTCATTTCATGAATGGCATTATTAATGATATTAAAAAAAACCTGCTGCAGTTCCCCAAAACTCCCTCTTATTATCGGCAGACTTTCGGACAGGTCGAGGTTGACGGAAATGCGGTTAGTCGTCAGCACGCTTTCGACGACGGCGAGAACAGACCGGATATTCTTCTGAATGTCTACGTCCTCTTCCCGGTATTCCGTGTATCTTGCGAAACCGAGGAGGTTTTCGACGATCCTCTTTGCGTTCTGTCCCTGCCTCTCTACGGCCTTGAGCAGTTCGTGGAATTCAGAATCTTGAGGAACCTTTTCGAGCAAGAGGTCCGTGAAACCGAGGATTATCGTCAGCGGGTTATTGATCTCGTGGGCGATACCTGCGGCAAGAGTACCGAGAGACGCAAGCTTTTCTGTATGGGCCATCTGCTGTTCGATCTTTTTTTTCTCCGCGATTTCATGCGCAACCTTCATTTTTCCTATCAGTTTACTGAGGTCAACCGGCTTTTCCAGGAAGTCGACTGCGCCTTCCTTCATCGCATCGACACTCTTTTCGACTGTTGCGTGCCCCGTAAGGACGATGACCTGCATGTCCGGATTATCCTTCTTAATCCGCTTGAGTGTTTCGATTCCGTCGATGTCTGGCATCGAGAGATCAAGGACGATGACATCGAAGGCTTTGTCTTTTGCACTCGCTATTGCGGTCTCTCCGTTTGTTGCGGTATCTATGACGAAACCGCGCGCCTCAAGCCTTTTCGACAGGACATTAAGGAAGTCTACCTCGTCATCGACAAGCAATATGTTCATAGGAGTGTCTGTTTCCATCCGCCCTCGCCGATAGGATCTAAAGAAACAGTTGATCTGCTTCCAGAATTATACACGGTACCGTAAAAAGTAAAAAGAGGGGAACCAATCCCTTCCCCTCTTCTCACCTGTTCATAGGTAACCGGCAATTATTCGGACGTCAACTTCACAACATAGACCGAGCAGGGGGCATAGGTAACCACCTTAGAAGCAACACTTCCGAGTTTAAAGCGGGAAGATTTGCTGAGACCCCTGCTGCCGATAATGATCAGGTCCATCTTTTCTTTTTCTGCAACGTCAATGATGGCGTCGGTAATGGAAGTGGCGACCATATTGGATCTGCAATCGGCGGAGATCTTCTCGGCCTCGAGCATTCTTCTCGCCTCCTGTACGATTGATTCTCCTCGACTTTCGAGCCGCTGCGCCACCCTGTCCCTTTCACCGGCTGAAATTTCGAGATCTATGTCCGTAAAATCCGGGACGACATTCAGCAGGCATATTTCGGCACCCCGTGTTTTTGCGAACTCTATAGCCACCTTCAGAGCTTCTCTCGAATATCTTGATCCGTCAACAGGCACCAGTATTTTCATATTGTCCTCCTTAGACTTCCTTCCTTGCCTTGGCCTTCTTCATGCTCAGCCCTAACCCCTCAAATATGTAGAATATAGAGAAGCCCCACCACATGGTATAGGCGACATAAAAGACCAGCAGAAATGTCATGAGAACGATATGATCTTTCACTTCAACGGCCTTGACGTTGTAGAAGTTATATGATGGTTCAATCGCCTTTTTCACTACATCGGTGATTATTTTGGCCTCTTCCATCTTCTTTTCTTTCTCGAATTGTTTGCTAATCTTCGGCAAGGTATTGTTCCACTGTCTGAACATCTGCTTCGCATCATCGGATCCATATTTCGCCTTGATCTTGTCTCCTTCATTGTTAAACATGGTATCCGCATCATTTAACGCCGCTTCAAGAACCTGCCCGAGGTCACCTTCAACCCTTAATTCAGGGCCCTTCACTTCTGTCTTAGCCCCGGCAGCTTGCAACACCTTAGCCGACCTTTCAGCCCTCTTTTCAGCTTCCCCCGGTTTATCCTCCGGCTTGTCCAGCTTCATCGTTGCACTGAACATCCTGCCCTTAAACTTCTCACTACTCTTAACAATCTTGGGAATAAAATAAGATGAGCCCTTTGCGAGCCTGTTAAACATTTCGTCAGACCACTCCAAGCCGTTTACTTTCTTCTCACCTATCGGAAAAAGAGGTGAAAATATCAGGAATAATACCACGAAGAACGAAATAGCCAAGACTATGCCCAGGCCCAGATGTTTTCCATGTCTTACCGGCATTTTACCCCTCCTCTCTCAATGCTTTCATGTTTCCGAAAAACTTTGCAAAGAGCCAGACACCAAAGATGCCGATCATTATCCAGAACACCCAGAATCCGACAGCCTCTGTTCCGTTTGCCACGTTCTTTGGTATCTTCACATAACCGAGATCTCCCAATTTCTTGGGAAGAACGGTGATCCTGTTGGCAAACCCTGCAAGGATAGTCAAGGCATAAAACGCTCTGATATGGATACCCTTTACCACCTTCGTCGTAAGTGCTCCAACCTGAATGCCAAGGAGCGAACCTAACAGCATCCCCATAGCGAGGGTATAGAAGACATATCCGTAAATAGCATATTGTGTTATGGAGGCATACCCGGCAGTAAAGATAATCTGCAGGATATCGGTCCCTACGGTTGTCATGGTGGAGATGCCGAAAGTATAAACGAACATCGGGAAGGTAACAAACCCGCCGCCGACTCCCATGATGGCAGCAAGAAAACCTACAAAAGATCCGCCTATAGCCATGATCACGCCTGATATCTTTTTGCCCCCGGGAACGATGTCCTCATCGAACGTAATCATGGGGGGGATTTTTAATGCCTGCAACTTTATTGCAACCCCTGTCGTAGTCTTCGGCGCGCCTCCGCCATGCGCGCCCCCGCCATGTGCGCCTGCATCTCCGCAGGCGCCATGCGCGCCCCCGCCATGTGCGCCTGCATCT
>DASPUT010000152.1 GCA_035622735.1 Thermodesulfovibrionales bacterium
TGGTAAGAGAGATATTCGGCCTGAACCCCTCCGAAAACCTCAGAGAGAGGATGATCGGACTGACAGGGCTAGTCTCCGACCTGAACCCGGAACGGTTCAAGGAAGTGCTCAGGCTCTCCTTCGAAGAGACGTTTCAGGTAACCCTTATCCGCTCTCCTCTTTCCCGGGAGGAGCGTCTCCTTGCCCGGGAACTTGAGATTCGGAGATATCTCTCTCCGGACTGGAATTATCAGAGATAGCGGGGGGCGCTTCCGGAATTCCTTGGCCGACCGCAGCCGCCTGGCGATCGTCTGCAGTAATAAAATAATAGAGGAATATCGTGGCCAGCATGACAAGCCCGAAGTAGTTCTGTGAGATATGCATGAAGAACTGGAAGACTACGGCAAAAAGCGGTCCGACAAAGGGAACAAACTTCAGGGGATATCCGACGAAGAGGAGCAGAAAGCTTATGATCACGTAGCCTCCGAATACGAGGCAATAGAGATAAAAAGCCCCCGCATGGTGATACAGATGCCGGGTCGCCTCCTTTACGGAGCGGACAGGGCCGAAGCCCTTTATCGTCAGGGCGGCGAAGCCGTAAATCGTGATCGCAAGGGTAACGAGGATCAGAGAGAGGGCAACGAGCAAGAGGATGAGCGAGAAGAATATCCCGAGGAAAAGCGCGAGTGTTGCCTCCTGTTCCCTGGCCATAGAGACGATGGCGGCTATCGCACCTCCGAAGAGGCCGAGTATGAAGGCAAGCGCGACGAATATCAGCCCGATTACGGTTGTGAAACCCACAAGAGGGAAAAAGAGACGCTTGCCCTCTGAGAAAAACTCCTTGAAACTGAACTCTCCGGCGTCCCCTTTAATCGATCTCGCGATAATACCGATCGACCCTCCGAAAACAAAGACACCGAGGGAGAGGACGATCAGGATATAGAGCAAGACACTGGTCAGGACGAGGACGACAAGACCGAAGTATTTCGATATAAGTTCCGACGGCTTCTGGAAAGTGCCGAGCAGGTCGTGGATACGAGACAATTCCGTGAGGTCGAGACCGAAAATGATGAAGGCGATCGCCAGGGGAATGCCCACCATGATAAAAAATCCTGCGAAGCTCGCAAACATCGCCGCAATCTGGATCATCACGAGCTGCCAGTTCTCATTGATGATCCTGAAACCGTTCTTGATCGCCTCTCCGTATTTCATCGCCACCCGGAACAACCTTTCTCTTGCAGAATGAACCTGCCGTGACAAGCCCTCTTGCCTTCGCGCGAGAGGATAAAAGGCGGGCACGGCGCTCCTCGCCTGCCTTCATATGCCGCGGCTTTTCGGTGCTTTCCGTCGCCGAACAGACTCTATTTTAGTCCAAAGAGCGTGTAAGGGCAATAGATATTTTATAAGGCATATGGTATATTTTTTATTATGCTGAAGGACTTCATGTTTCACGGCAGCATCGGCCCTATCGATTACTTCGTTTTTGTCGGAGGAGCGAACGTAAGCAACCTTTATTTCTTTCAGGAAGAGGGACAGCAGATCCGGTTCTTCTCGAAGGGCAACGAGCTCTCCCTGACACAGGACTCCGTCTCGTACAAGGGAACGGGCGGCAGTTTCTGCGAGTACATGTTCGGCGTAGAAAAGCCTTTCAAGGATCTCATAAAGAGAGAAGTCCTGAACCGCCTCGTTCTGTTCGGCGCATTCCTCGACGAAGACGAAAGACTCATCTTCTCAAACGAGACGGAAGGCTCCGAATTATTTCACCGTCTCTTTCTTCTCGGACACGCGGTCAAGAACTATTATTTCTTCGTCTCTTCCGACAACAGGACGGAACCGAAGAAGAGGCAGAAAGCGATACTGCAGACGATAGGCAAACTCCTGAAGAGGACGGACCTCATCGCACAGGACCGCGACGAGGAGCTGCTCGAGAGGTTTATAACGGTACTCAATGAACCCGACTCAACGGTCTTCGTTTTTAAATTCGTCCACAGGGAGAATCTGAAATTCTATTCTGCGTTCCGCGACGCTTATGCGAAGGAAAGGATGCTGACCCCTGAAGACGAGGCGGCCGTCCATGACATAGCGGTGCGGCACGCAATAGACTTTTACCAGCAGGAACGGATGAAGATCGACGTCATGTACCGGCATCGGAGCAATAAAAACGTCGTCGATGAATACCGGGACATCCTTCTCGGCACGGCCCATAAGGACAGCTTGGCGCATTCCGAATTCGCGCGGCTGCATCGGCTGAGAACGCTCAGCATCAGGAATAACATACCGGCGATACTCTTCGATACCCTCGACAATTTTCTCCTCAAGGACAAGAAGAAACAGGCCTTCGAAGAACCGGAGTATCTCAGGGAATCGAGGGCGATTCTCGGGAACCTCTTCTTCAAAGATTCCTCCCTCAAGCAGCACATCATCACGGAAGATATCGTAAAGCTGATACGGGCGAAGCACAAGGCATCTTCGCAGAACGACATAGGGTTTGAAAAGATCCTCCTCGATACCGGTACGGCCTGTGATGAATATGCCCGGGAAAGCAACGAATACGGCATCTTCGAAGAATTCAGTTCCCTCATCACCTATTTCGACCGGTACGATAATGTCCGTGCCTCCCTGAGCAGGCTGGCCTTCATGGATACCATGGAACTCACGGAAGATATGCTGAGAAGATTACTCGGCAACAAGAAGGAATTCGACTCTCTCGATGAGAACCTCTTCAATGAAATCTTCATAAAGGATCTCCTCACGAACAAGTACATAAACATCTTCGGGAGAAAGAAGATAAAGACGCTCTCGGAGGGAATTGAGAAGATCTTCAGGGGAGATGCGTCCCTGAAAGAAGTCGTTTCGGAGGTCCACGCCATAGCGGGAGAGGAAAAACTCTACCGGGAAATCCGGGCGGTCCTCAAGGAGAAGATACGGGACTTTTATACACCCCTCGACATGAAGAAGGGACTCGGAAGAATTCGGACAGCGATAAAGAACGAACTGATCGAAAGCGGCATAGCGGCTGATATTCCCGATGCGCTATTCGACAAGGCCCTCCTCGATCTGAAGACGGAGTCCTACTATCTGAACCATCTCTTACCGACAATTTTGCAGACGGGAAACCTCCCTCTCAGGGAAGACTTCCTCAATAACAGCGGCCTCGACCGTTTCTATATCGAGGACGTAGAAAAAGAGTACTTCCAGGATAAAGGGTTTGATTCCGCCATACTCCATACACTGAAGGGCGAGATGGAACTCATCGGTATTGGAGGCGGCGAGCGGATTTGAACCGCTGAATAAAGGTTTTGCAGACCTCTCCCTTGCCACTTGGGTACGCCGCCGTAGAGAGTATCACCGCGATGTAACTCATTCTAAAGACTTGCCGATGGAGTTGTCAAGCGAGAAGGACTTCACTTCAGGAGAAACTTGTTGTTCCCCATGTGCGGATCGTGACAGGCTATACACGTTTGTGTCAGGTCTCTGTGCACCCCCTGAGAAATGATAGCCTCGGACTCGTGGCAGCCAAAGCACAACTCGGGGAGCGGGTCCCGAAGGAGGGACGGGTAACCGCTCGTTCCGTGCGGATCATGGCAGATGGTACAGCCCCAAATGTCGATAGCCTTATGGACAAATTTCCCGTCCGTTCTGAAGGAATGACACTGGAAGCAGAGCTCTTTCCCGGGAGCCAAAAGTGTTTCACTGCCGACGAGTTCGCCGCTGCCGCGGTGACAGACATGGCACGGGCCCTCCGGGTAAGTGTGTACGGTAATAGTTGGAGCGCCCTTCTTCTGGACATCTGCAGTAGAGCAGCCAGTCACGGCAATCGCGGTAATGATCAAGAGAACTGCTTTTCTTAATTCCCTCTCGAGCACGGAAACATGCCCCCTTGGAAAGCCCTCACCTTTTCTTAGCTTGTATCAGAGAAGGCTGCACATTCAGTTTGATCCTAGGCCGAAACAGGCGCTCTGCAGAGAAAGAAAACCGGCCGCCTATAAGCATACAATGCGGAAAGGACTCCGCATTGTCCGGTTTTTAGAGGCCTGTGATTTTCATGGAGCGGGCGACGGGATTCGAACCCGCGACCCCAACCTTGGCAAGGTTGTGCTCTACCAGCTGAGCTACACCCGCGATGCGCATCCTTACTTACTCTAACTCTTGAGCCTGTGCTATACTAAGCAGATATAAATATTAATGAATATCCCTGAATTTTGTCAACATGATCTATCCTGATTTGCGCGAATTCAAGACGCTGTCTTCAAGGGGGAACCTCATCCCCGTCTATAGGGAAGTCCTCGCGGACATGGATACCCCGGTCTCGGCCTTTCTCAAACTCGGCGGAACTCCTTCCTTTCTCCTCGAGAGCCTGGTCGGCGGAGAAAAATGGGCACGGTATTCTTTCCTCGGCTCGAACCCGTTGAAGACGATCAGAGGGTGGAACAAAAAAATCGAGATAAGAGAGACGGGGAAGAAGCCGGTCGTCTTTGAAACGGAGGATCCGGCCACGGTTCTCAAGAAGGAGTTATCCGGGTACCGGCCCGTTGCGCTTTCCGGACTTCCCCGATTTTCCGGCGGTCTCGTCGGCTACATGGGCTATGATATGGTCAGGTTCTTTGAGAGAGTACCCGACAGAGGGAAGCCCGGTTCAGGCCTGCCCGACATGTTCTTCATGCTCGTCGACACCATGCTCATCTTTGACAATCTGAAGCAGACGATAAAGATCGTTTCCAATGTGCACCTTGACGGAAAGAATACCGTTGCGGCCTATAGAAAGGCGGTCGAGAAGATAGACGCGATAACGGAAAAGTTGAGAAGCCCGAAGGTCAGGCCTCGGAAGCCGAAGGCGAAGGCGCGGGTCTCGAGAAAGAAAGGCTTTGTGTCGAGCTTCAGCACAAAGGAGGCGTTTGAAAGGGCTGTTTCCCGCTCGAAGGACTACATCGCGGCGGGTGATATCTTTCAGGTGGTACTGTCGCAGCGATTCGAGCGCAAGTCTCATGTCGAGCCCTTTGATGTATACCGGGCACTGCGCGTGATAAACCCCTCTCCCTACATGTACTTCATTAATACCGGTGAAGCTGAGATCGTCGGCTCGTCTCCCGAAATTCTTGTCCGGCTCGAAGACGGTAAGGTGGTGCTCAGACCTATTGCGGGGACGAGAGAAAGAGGTTCGACGGATGGAGAAGACAAGGCCCTTGAAGGGGAGTTGAAGAGAGACCCGAAGGAGATCGCCGAGCATATCATGCTCGTTGACCTGGGGAGGAACGATGTCGGAAGGGTTGCGGAGAAAGGCTCCGTAGAGGTTACCGAGCTCATGGCTGTTGAACGATACAGCCACGTGATGCATATGGTATCGAACGTCGAAGGAAACCTCGCAAAGGGGCTTGACGCGTTTGATGTACTGAGGGCCTGTTTCCCTGCGGGCACGGTGACGGGAGCCCCGAAGGTCAGGGCCATGGAGATCATAGAAGAGTTCGAACCGACGAAACGGGGCCCCTATGCAGGCGCGGTCGGTTATTTCAGTTATTCGGGCAACATGGATACCTGCATAACGATACGGACTCTCGTAATTCAAGAGAAGGTGATCTCCGTTCAAGCCGGTGCGGGCATCGTTGCCGATTCAGTCCCTGAAAGGGAATACGCGGAGACCGTAAACAAGGCCATGGGAATGATGAAGGCCGTTGACATCGCAGAGAGGGGATTAATCTGATGCTTTTGGCTATCGATAACTATGATTCTTTTACCTATAACCTCGTCCAGTATCTCGGAGAGCTCGGCGAGGATATACGGGTGTTCAGGAACGACAAGATTACGATACCCGAGGTGGAAACCCTCAGGCCCGAAAGGATCGTCATCTCTCCCGGCCCGTGCACGCCGAATGAGGCGGGAATATCGATCGACGTGATACGACATTTTGCCGGAAAGATCCCGATCCTCGGGGTCTGTCTGGGGCATCAGTCGATAGGCGCGGCGTTCGGAGGAGAGATTATCAGGGCGCCGCGGCTCATGCACGGAAAGACGTCCCTCATTTACCATGACGGAAAGACGATCTATGAGGGACTGCCGAATCCCTTCGAGGCGACACGGTATCACTCTCTCGTCATAAAGAGAGAGACACTGCCCGATCGTCTCGAAATCAGCGCGTGGACCGACACAGAGGAAATCATGGGGGTCAGACACCGTGAGTTTCTTGTCGAGGGGGTCCAGTTCCATCCTGAATCTATCCTCACAAAGGCGGGGAAAGACTTGCTGCGGAATTTCCTGAGACTCAGCAAAGGGAGATGATAAAAGAGGCGATTAACCTCCTCGTGCAGCATATAGACCTCTCGGAGACCGAGATGGCGGAGTGCATGGCCGAGATCATGGAGGGAAAGGCCACAGAGGCCCAGACAGGCTCGTTCCTCACCGCTCTCCGCATAAAGGGTGAAACCGTCAGCGAGATAACCGGCGCCGCGCGGATAATGCGGGAAAAGGTCTCCGCCGTCAGGGCGCCCGAGGGAGTTCTCGATACCTGCGGAACCGGCGGCGACATGTCGCAGACATTCAACATATCAACGGCAGCTGCCCTCGTCGTTGCAGCAGCCGGCGTACCGGTTGCGAAGCACGGCAATCGTTCCGTATCAAGCCGCTCCGGGAGTGCGGATGTCCTTGAGGCCCTTGGCGTAAAGATAGACCTGCCGCCTGAGAAGGTCGAAAAATCTCTCTTCGAGACGGGATTTGGCTTCCTCTTCGCTCCGCTTTTCCATCCGGCGATGAAATATGCCGTGGGGCCGAGGAGGGAGATCGGGATACGGTCCATCTTCAATATCCTCGGTCCGCTGACCAATCCGGCTGGGGCTAAGAGGCAGGTACTGGGCGTCTTCGCCGACAAACTCACCGACCTGCTCGCCATGGTACTCGGAAATCTCGGGGTGGTAGACACCATGGTAGTCCACGGTGAAGACGGTCTTGACGAGATAACGATCTCCGACGGGACAAAGGTTTCCCGTTACCGGGAAGGGAGGATCGAGACATTCTTTTTCGTCCCGGAAGACTTCGGCCTGCAGAGAGCAGGGTTGGAAACTCTCCTCGGAGGCGCCAAAGAAGAGAATGCCCGGATACTCTTTTCTCTCCTGAAGGGCGAAACGGGTCCGAAACGGAATGTTGTGCTCATGAATTCAGCGGCGGCCCTCATGGTCGCAGGCAGGGCGGAGAGCCCCAAGGACGCGATGCTCATTGCCGGTGACGCGATCGACTCCGGCAGGGCCCTGAAGAAGCTGAAGGAGATCGTGAGACTTTCGAATTCAATCTGATCCCCTTCTCGCTGTCAAAGGAGTTTGTGATGATAAAAGCGCACAGTCGTGAACCGCACAAAGACCGCAGGCCGGTAAAGATCAGCTCCCGGGGGCCTTCAGCGGGAGACCTCGACAGGGCCTCCCGGTTGCGGGAAGTCATGGAAGCCCTTTACGAGGCCAACAAGAAAGTCCCGGTAATCGTGGAAGGCAAAAGGGATTCACTTGCCCTGAGAAATCTCGGCCTCGTCGGAGAGATCATAACCCTCCACCGGGGAAACAGCCTCTATGAATTCTGCGAAGAGATATCCGAACGGTTCGGCAACGTCATCTTACTCCTTGACTGGGATGATAAGGGAGAGACCTTGCATAAGACGCTCAGCAGAAACCTGAGGGGCCTCTGGGAGGAATTCTCGGGATTCAGGGAGATCCTGAAGATCCTCTGCCAGAAGGACATCAAAGACATAGAAGGGATACCAAAACTCCTGAAAAACCTCGAGGGCGATGAGACTCACCGGTATTAAGGGAGAGGAACTTGCCGTCCGGTTTCTCAGGAAGAAAGGATACAGAATCCTCCGGAAGAATTTCAGGTCGCCCGTTGGCGAAATAGACATCATCGCTGAAGAGGGCAAGACGATCGTCTTCGTCGAAGTCAAGACGAGGACCGACGACTCCTTCGGCCATCCCTTTGAGGCTGTCGACACCCGGAAGAAAGAGAAGCTGAGGAGAGCGGCGCTCTCCTATCTCAAGCAGTGCAAGGAAGAACTGCCCTCGAGGTTCGACGTCCTCAGCATCGAGATGGATGGCGGCAAGAGCAGGATCGAACACATCATCGATGCCTTCGAATGAGGCTGACCCCATGATCAAGACGAACGATTAATAGAGCAGATATCGCGATCGCATCGCGGAGAACTCATCGAGCCGCCCCTGCCAGTCTGAAACTATCTTGGAAGGGTCCTTGCCGTCCCTGATGTCCCGGAGGACATCGCGAGAACCGACAAGGCCCAGCGTCTTGTCAATCTGGAAGTCCCGTGGATAAAGCCTCCTGAGGGCTGAAACGATTTCGACACCCAGGGCGGGAGAATCGAGGATCCGGCGATCGACCATGACCACGCGGATACCGTGGCAGACCCGGTTCTTATAAGGGCCGCTCTCCGGCCTGAAATCTACCTGTTCAAACAGAACCCCGGGAATTTTCCGATTGTTGAGATACGCGGTCAGTTCCTCCGCACGTATCCACGGCGCACCGAGAACTTCGAAGGGTCTGTCCGTTCCGCGCCCTACGCTCACATTCGCACCCTCGACGAGGGCGACCCCGGGATAGAGGATCGTCTCGGTCAGACTCCGGAGGTTCGGTGATGGGTTCACCCAGGGAAGGCCAGTCTCATCATACCAGTCGGTACGCCGGTAACCGTTCATCTTTATGATATGCAGGTCCGCGCCGATCTTCCTTTCTCCGTTAAACATCGCGGCCAGTTCCCCGACCGTCATGCCATGCCGGACGGGGAGCGGGAAATAGCCGGTAAAAGACCGGAGGTCCTCGTCGAGGAGGGGCCCCTGGACGAGTGAAGCGGTAATCGGGTTCGGACGGTCGAGGACATAGAAGGGTATGCCCTTCTGCGCTGCAGCCTCCATCGAATAACCGAGCGTCGTGATGTAAGTATAAAAGCGTGCGCCGGCGTCCTGGATATCGAAGACGAGGGCATCCACCTCCTCAAGCATCTTTTCCGTCGGACGCCGAACCTCTCCATAAAGGCTGTAGACCGGCAGCCCCGTCGCGAGATCAGCGGCAGTGTCGACCTTCTCGTCAACATTCCCCGATATTCCGTGCTCCGGAGCAAAGAGGGCCGCAAGACTCATGCCCGGGGCCTGAGAGAAGACGTCTATGGACCTCCGTCCCGCTGAATCGAGGCCTGAATGATTTGTAATCAGTCCGACGCGCAGTCCCTTCAGGGATGAAAACTTCTCGGCTTCCAAAACATCGATTCCGGTCTGCACCTGGCTGCCGACCGCCTGCGGGCCGCTGCCTTTCGTCATCCCCCAAAATCCGCTGAGAGAAGGCCGTATGGCGAGGACCTGCCCGGCAGAAACCGGTCCGAGAGACTTCGAAACGAGTTCGGTGATCTGTGCGCGTATCGGACCGGCATCGCCTTTTCCCTCCGGATGAACGCGGTTGGTAAGGATAATGATGTACGTGCCCGAAACAGGGTCGATCCAGAGATAGGTTCCGGTGAAGCCCTTATGACCGTAAGAACCGGCGCGGAAGAGTTCATTTCTGTTGGACGCAAAGGGCGCAGCGACATCCCAGCCGAGCCCGCGCGGTACGGCCGCTCCCGGGGGCGACTGGGGCGTCGTCATCGTCTCGACCGACGCCGGACTGAGAATCCGCAAATCGCCGATACTCCCTCCACGCAAGAGCATCCTTGAGAAGAGAGAGAGGTCCGGTGCGGTCGAAAAGAGTCCTGCGTGACCGGCGACTCCTCCCATGTTGCAGGCCGTCGGGTCATGCACTTCACCCTGGAGCATCTTCCCTTTTTTCCCATGCCGGAACTGAGTCGGCGCGACGCGGTTACAAAGGGCTGCTGAAGGCGTGAAGACCGTGTCCTTCATGCCGAGGGGCTTGAAGATGCTCTCCGAGCAATAGATGTCGAGAGGCCGCCCTGAAATCCTGCGGACGAGTTCACCGAGAACCTCAAAATTGATGTCGCTGTAAACGAAGCGTTCGGACGGAGAGGCGACGGGCTTTTCCTCGACTATCTTCCTGAGAGCTGTTTCGTAGCCGGACCACTCGGGTTTCAGGTCCAGGTCGGGCCTGAGACCGGAATAGTGCGTGAGGAGTTCGCGAACGGTGATCCTCTCCTTTCCCTTTGTGCCGAACTCAGGCCAGTATTTCGCGACCGGGTCTTCAATATTCATCCACCCTTTGTCCACGAGCTGCATCACCGCGGTCGTCGTGGCTACCGCCTTCGTAAGGGAGGCAAGGTCAAAGATAGTATCGGGCTTCATCGGAAGCTTTTTCGGTTTTACTGAACGGAAGCCGAAGGCCTTGTGCAGGATAACCTCTTCCCTGTTCCCGATGAGGACTACCGCTCCCGTAATTTTGCCGTTACGGATGGAGCTCGCAATGATACCGGCTACAGGTGCTTCCAGTTGCTGCCTGCTCAGTTTCCGGGGAAATTCCGATTCGGCAAAGGATCGAGAGATAGAGACCGACAACAGTCCTGCCGACAGGAGCATTACGGTGAAAAAGGCCTTCTGCAATCTGCTCAAAGTATTACACCACTTTCATCCTAAGCGATTCAGGGTTTCGACTCTCTTTTCTCTTTGTACAGGATGATCCATCTTTTGAGTCACCGCCATATCTGCTTAATACGTCACTTTCTTCGCTACCGGCGCTCCCGCCAGTATCCCCTCGAATGCCTTGCCCCTGTCCCTATCTGTCATAAGATAGCGGGGAAGTGTCATGATTGCATCGGAACTTCGCGTATGACGACGCTCTATCGTAAAAGCGGCTATGTACCCGGCCTCTGTCGCCTTTCGGATAAGCTCATCATCGTAAATACCGAAAGGCCATGCCAGCATATCAATCCTGATATCGAGTTCCTTCTCTATCTTTTCCTTTCCCTTGCCCAACTGCATCCGAACAAACTTGTCATATTCGACCGGAGTCAACTTCTTCTTTTCCTTCTTGAAGTTGGGGTGCCAATATGAGTGAGCCCCGAACTCCACGAGCCCGGTCTTCTTGACTTCCCTAAGTTCGTCCCATGTCATGGCATACGACGCATTCGATATGGCTGACGGATAGAGGAAGAGCGTCACCGGTATCCGATATTTTTGTATCATCGGAAGCATGTCCGAATAGACCGATCTGTGACCGTCGTCAGCGACAATCACGACCGACCGGGGAAGAGGCGCCGGTCCTTTCCCGAGATAGTAATCAACGAGCCGCCTCAGGGGTATTACGGTATAGCCATTGTCCCTGAGGTATTTCAGGTGGGACTCGAAAACGGGGGTAGTCACCGTCATGCTGTCAGCGACAACAGGCCCGAAACGATGATAGAGGAGGATGGGTATCTGTATGTCGCCCTGTGCCTTCTTCTCGCCGCTGGTTGACGAGACAGGTGTCAGGACGAATGCAAGCAGGACGAGCGACAGCAGGAAAGTCTTCACCGGCTGGATGTCACGACAAGGCATTCACGGCCTTTCCCCATCGCTTTCTTCAATCATGATAGCGGATTTCCCACTGTCATTGCCGGAGCCGGTGGACGCCTCACTGTACCTCTGTCTTCCCCTCTGCCGCTTCGGAAACCTCGTGAATCAGCGCTTCGGCCTCGGGATTCTTCACTTCTCTCTTGATGAGGATATCCGTGGGATCGACCTTCTTGCCGTAGTAGGCCTCGTTCAAGCCGTCCCTGACCTTTACGATCGCACCATCGAGCGAGATCCCGGCAAAGAGTCCCTTGGAGCGCGCGAAGCTGAGGATATCTGCGCTGAGGTTTGCCGTTGCAGCCGATACGCCGGCACCGATAGGCCCCATCGCGATTCCGACGTCACCGCCCAGCTTAACGCTGCTTCCGAGGAGGGCCGTTACTCCGCGCTCAGTCATCGCAAGCAGTATGACCTCTGAGGCCTGACCGCCGACCTGAAGGCCGAAACTCGCGGAACCGATCGTGTAAAACGCCGGCCCGCCCCACGTTCCGGTCTTCTCATCGTAAGTCACGAAGACCCCGCTTCCTCCAGAGGCTCCGATGACGAAAGCGCCCTTCAGGATCTGGGGGGCGATGAAAACACCCCTCGCCTTCTTGAGGAGGTCGCGAAAGGAGTCGTTGTCCTTCGCAGTGACAAACTTATCGAAAGTGAGTCTGGCCTTCTCTACGAGCTCTTTGCTGTCCGCGACATCATCGGCACCAACAGGGATCGCAGTAACAGCCGTCAATCCCAAAGCCAGAAAGATTGCTGCCGTAAGCATCAAAAGCTTGACATTCCTGAATGACCAATCCTTCTCCATAACGCCTCCTTGGTTTTCGTATGACAATCATATATCATTATTCTATCACAGAAATGAACTCTTCACCCTCTGAATGTTGCCGTGAAATTGTCGGGATGCACCCTCTATCTCAAAAGCCTTTCTGCCGCTCAATTTGCAATATTGCCTTTCTTAAAATTTGAATTTGAAGTTGACAAGGGCTTGTGAGAGTGTGATATGTTCAAAGTAAGCTTTTGTTTAACTTCAGAGAGGAGGTGGGCGCTAAGCCTCAGGCAAGGGCGTTTTCGGTGGGGACTTATCTCGGTTTCAGAACGAAAAATTACGAGGAGGGAAAATGAAAAAAGGTTTTGCTTTGGTCTTGATACTCGGGTTGGTCGTGATCGGTTTTCTTGTGGTCAACAGCTCCCCCAGGCAGGGGATCGCTGCCACGGATGTGTCGTCGATGGAGAGTTGCTATACGGGTCCTAACCCGACCATAGATTCAAAGGTAAACTTGTCGAGCAAAAAGATCACCTTTGACGGCACCGCTTACATCGCCGGCCACGGTGGTCACCTGGCGGTTATCGACATGAGGACCATGGAGTGTCCTACCGATATGGAAAAAGGCAGAATCGTGCTTACTGAAGCTGGTTCTGAGATGGAGGGCAAGATCGCCGGCATGAGCTTCGAGGAGGTGAAGAAGTCTGGCGGTAGTCACGGTCAGGCGATTGTGACCGAGAAGGGTAAGAAGGTTCTTGTTGCGGGAACCCTTGCCGGTAACGTTTACAAGATCGACCTCGCTACAGGAAAGAAGGAAGGCCCCTTCAAGGTCGGCGAGAAGTTCTGCGGTTCCATCGTGGGTCCTGACGGCAAAGTCTATTTCGAAGATATGGCAGACGGCCATGTTTACGTTTGGGATTCAGCCACGCTGAAGACCGTCGACAAGATGCCCGTAGGAAAAGCCGTATGCGGCATCCAGTGGACCAAGAACGCGGAAAAGGCCTATATAACCGACATGCCGACGGGCGTTGTCTACGTCTATGACTGGAAGACAAAGAAGAAGATTAAGGAGATAACGAGCCCCGAGATGACCTTTATCCATCAGGCAAGAATGACCCCCGATGGGAAATACCTCTGGGTCAGCGCTCCGAATGAGTTCGATCCAGGACTGAAACCGGGGACGCACAAGAGCCAGGCCGTCATCATCGACACGGCAAAGGACGAGATTGTCAAAAGGATTATTCTGCCCGATGATGTGAGGCCCCATGATTTTGCATTCACGAAGGACGGCAAATATGCGCTCATCTCATCGAGAACCTACGGCGATGACAGCACGTTAGTTGTCATGGATCTGAGAGATGCCAGCATCGTTCAGAAGACGTCGGCATGCGCATGCTGCCATAAGAAAGCAGGCGTTGAAGTTAAGATTGACAAGGGTTCCCCGCTGCTTTGCGGCATAGAGATCGACTGGATGGCAAAGAAATAGCCAGTAGATTTCCATTGCTCGGACAGTTGAAAGAGGGAGGGCAGGTGTTTTGCCCTCCCCTTTTTTTTCTTGCTTCCCCAAAGGAGGCATCCGGAACATCCTTAAAATCCGACGAGTCGGGTGAGCGACCATAAGCATGTCGCCTTGGGGATCTTGTAGAATAACCGTCTTCGATAATGGTAGAATAGCGGCCATGAGGTCTGGGGGTCAGTTATGACAGCGAGATTAAACATCGGGTCCTTTGCGATAAAGAATCTGAAGAGAAAGATCATAAGAACCATTTTACTTCTCCTCGCCGTTTCGGTTGTTACCGGTACCCTGTTTACCGCGACCCTCTTCATCCTCAGCATGCAGAACGCCCTGAAGATAGGCACATACCGTCTCGGGGCCGATGTGCTCGTCGTCCCTGAGAAATACGCGTCCGAGGCCCGTTCGGCTTTACTGGCCGGTGAGCCGACAAGCTTCTACATGGAACGTGACGTCCTTGAAAAAGTCAGGAAAGTCGAAGGCGTCAAGAATGCCTCTCCCCAGCTCTTCGTAAAGCCGACATCCTTTACCTGCTGTTACAATGTCGACGTCTTCCTGATAGCCTTTGATCCGACGACGGACTTCACGGTGACTCCATGGCTTGAGAAGAACCTGAAGAAGACTCTCGTCGGCAACGAAATCATTACCGGAAGGGAAGTTCCGGTTCTTACGGGGGACAGTATCCCCTTTTTCGGAACGCTCTTTAAGGTTGTCGGCACGATGGAGCCGACGGGGATGAAATTTTTCGACCGGTCGGTCTTCATGACTATGGATGCGGCATATGCGATGGCTGAAGCCTCCGTGAAGAAATCTCAACAGCCTATCAATATAGAGCGGGACAAGATCTCGGCCGTGCTCGTTCAGGTGCAGGACGGTTTTTCGCCGGAGCGGGCCGCCATCAGAATCGAACACGATGTCCCCGGAGTCAAGGCGATAGCCTCGGATGAGGTTATCAGCACGGTAAGAAAGCAGCTGGGCGGCCTCCTCAAGGGAATCCTCTTGATAAGCGCGGTGCTGTGGGTCCTCGCCCTCCTCATGATGGCCTTCGCCTTCTCGATGATCGTGAACGAGAGACAGAGGGAATTCGGACTCCTCCGCGCCATGGGTGCGAAGAAGAAACATGTCTTTTTGCTCATCATTACAGAGGCGGTCACGGTCTCTGTGGCAGGCGGCGTTATCGGACTGCTCACCGGCTCCGCGATACTCCTTACCTTCAAAAACCTCATCCTCCACAGTCTGAAGTTGCCCTATCTGCTGCCCCCCCCAGCGGTGCTCGGCGAGCTGGTGTTTGCGGCGATCCTGTTTTCCCTTGTCACGGGACTCCTCGCATCGCTCCTGCCGGCTTCTTCTGCAAGCAGGATGGAGCCCTATGAGGCGATCAGGAAAGGAGAATAAGATGGCATTCGCAAGGATCATCGTAATCCTGAGTATCGTCTGTTCCGCTTCTTATTTGTATGCTGGACCCGTATCCGTGCCTGACGGCGCGAAATGCGATGAATGCGGGATGTCGCTTGACCGGAACTCCAAGTTCATAAGTGTCGTAACCGGAAAAGATGAGAAGAAATTATTCTTCTGTGATATCGGAGATATGCTTAACCATTTCAGGTCGAAGAAAGAGAAGATAGAATCCGTCTCCGTCCGAGACTTTACGACGGGTGAATGGATCGACGGGAAGAGTGCATTCTATGTCACGAACAAGGCCCTGAAGACACCGATGGCCTGGGGCATAGGGGCCTTCACCAAGGAGTCGGACGCAAAACAATGGGGAACTCCCGTTGATTTCGAAAATGCCTTCGGCCTCATAAAGAAATGAGAAACCGGGTGTTCGGGGCGATACTCTTTTCCCTCGGGCTGCTCGTCTTCGCAACACCACGGTTTATTCTGCCGGTCTGCGAGTACCATGGGTTTAAGACGATGAACTGCAGCTATACCGGAATTTCTGAGATGTTTATGGGAGGGATTATCATGGCCTCGGCTGCAGGAATCATCTTTTCGACCTCCGGCGAGACCCTGAGGTGGTCGGCGGTCACGACCCTCGTGGCCGGTGTTTCCGTCATTACCCTGCCCGGCGCGATAGGCTACTGCCATAGCAGCAGCATGCCCTGCAACTACGGCACGATACCGATGCTGAGATTGGCGGGCTCTGCCGTCATTCTTGCCTCACTGGCAGGCCTGGTCGTCTCTTTCGGAAAACATCGGAGAGCGTAATTCCCTTATTGAGGACGAGAAATGAACGGAAGAAAACTCTTAGACAGACTGAGCCTCACCGTCTTTGTTGCCCTGGTCTTTATCATCCCGCTTATCGGATCATGCAAGAAGGAGGAAGCGGTCCCGGCCAGGAAAGATGTTCAAGAGACGAATCCCTACTCAAACGAATCTGTTTTTGCCGAAGTAAAAAAGAAGCTGCAGGAGAATCCGCAGGACGTTGATTTATGGTATAGACTCGCGGATCTTTACGACCGCAACGGCCAGTATGCCGAGGCTGTCGACACCTACAAGAAGGTGGTCGAAATGAAGCCCGACATGGGATATGCGTATTTTAAGATGGGGACTGCCTATGACCGCCTCAACAGGCCTGCTGACGCGGTGCCGGCCTTTGAAGAGGCGATAAGACTTATGCCGACCTATGCGGCCGCATACAATAACCTGGGAATCGCTTACGGGAAACTGGGCAAGATAAGCGAAGAGATACGGGTGCTCAAGAAAGCCACGGAACTTCGGCCGAGGTACGCTTCAGCGCACTATAATCTCGGCATCGCCTATCTGAAGTCGGGAAATAAAAAAGCCGCCCTCCGCGAATATGAGTCGCTGAAGGACACGGACAGCAGCATAGCCGAAGCCTTGCAGAAGGAGATCAACGCGGCCCCCTGAACGGGAGAGGAAAAGAGATGGTAACGATTCAGAATATCACAAAGAGTTATCTCATAGAAGGACAGAGGATAAAGGCGGTTGATAACGTCAGCCTCACCGTCGGCAAGGGCGAGTTTCTCTCGATCATCGGCCACTCGGGCAGCGGCAAGACGACCCTGCTCAGTCTCATCGGAGGCTTGACAAGACCCGATTCGGGCATGATCACGGTCGGCGAAAGAGATATCTGGACCATGGAAGACAACGCGCTCTCCGAATTCAGGAATAAGAAGATCAGCTTCATCTACCAGTTTTCGAGTCTCATTCCGACCCTCACCGTTCTTGAAAATATCCTTCTCCCGACCGCTTTCGGAACGCGGAGAGACGACGTCACCGGCTCCGCTCTCGGTCTTCTCGAAATCGTCGGTCTCAAGGAGAAAAAGAACGCGTATCCGTCGCAGCTCTCCGGCGGCCAGCAGAGGCGTGTCGCGATCGCCCGCTCCTTCATCACAAGCCCCGAACTCGTGCTTGCCGATGAGCCGACAGGGGATCTCGATGAGGAGACCGAAGCCGAGATGATGAGCTTCTTCACCATGATGAATGAAAAGAAGGACGTAACCTTCATCCTGAGCACCCACAATACGGATATCGCGAAGCAGATGAAACGGCAGATGAAGATGAGTAACGGAACGATGAAAGAGCTGTAGCGTTTTGCCCATGCATCTTATTCCCTTTCTATGCCCTCGGTACTATTGTTGCCACAAGGAAGTCACCTGACACTTTCCGTCCCAAGCTATCATCAAATTTAATTTATTCATCATTTTTTTAAATTAGCACTATTCCTTCTTTATCGATATTCTCTATATACAGTGACTCAAGGCTCTAGATTTCCCAATAGCGACCCCTATTAGTTTTTACCATTCCCGAAGCTTTTCCACGCAAGGGAATTATTGAGGAGGTGGTCCTATCGGCTGAGCGAAACCGGTAAGTCTTCTCACCATTTCATTATCTAAAGGAGGAGGGTGTATGAAAGGTTTTAGAGGCATGCTGGTATTGGTGATGATCATCGCATTGCCGATGACCGCAACGGCAGTCCAGTTTGACAAGAAGGCAACGACCATCGATGAATTGGCGAAGATGTACGATTCGACACAATGTAAATCATGCCATCCTGATATTTACGCACAATGGGAAAAATCTCATCACGCACGGCCCCTCATGGGAATTGCCGGTGGTTTGATGATGACCCCGGTTGTCAAGTCAAGCGCCTTTGCGGTAAAAGACCCGAAACAAGCTACATTGAAGACCTTCCCCTGTTTCAAGTGTCATCTCCCGCAGGCTTTCGCGAATGCCGATGATTCCGTGGCTGTCGAACTGACCGAAGCGCTCTTCGCTGCTTCGGCCGAAACAGCGACGGATAAAGAAAAAGCTGATGCGAGAGCAAAGGTTGCGAAGCTCCAGATAACCTGTCTCGTCTGCCATAATGAGAAGGCCATTACCCACAAGCTTGTATTGGGAAAGCCGGAGAATGGCGTACTGTACGGCAATAAGGAAGTCGCCTCACATCCCGATGCGACATACAAGACGGTCAAGAAGAGCGTCATCATGACTCAGCCGATTTTCTGCGGTCAGTGTCACGGCACAGGCCCCAATTTTGAATTCGACTATCCCGTTCAATGCGCGACGCTCTACGGCAGTTATCAGCACAACTACCTCTCACACGGTGGTTTCATGACATGCCAGGAATGCCACATGAAGAAGGTCGACGGCAAGGCTGATCATCTCCTGGCCCCTGATTTTAATGACAAGAAAGAGACGGGAGAGTTGCTCAGTAAAAGCATCCAGCTTGACGTCCAGACCCTCGGGTATCAGTTCCTGAGGAAAGCAGGCACGCTCATCCCCATGGTCGTCGTAAATACGAAGATCACCCAGGACGCCGGTCACAGAATTCCGGATGGCTGACCGTCGCACAACAGAGTGGTCATGGAAGTGACCGCAAAGACACCGGATGGGAAAGAGATTTTCAAGGAAGAGAAAAATTACATGACCCAGGCCACCAATTGTCTGAACGAGAAGATGATTTATGGGGCCCAGAACAAGACATCCTATGTGCGCGACACCGCCCTTCAGCCGTATCAGTCCAAAGACGAGACGTTCGAGATCAAGCTTCCCGAGGGGGTAAGAACGGTGGACGTTACCGTCGACATGAATTATGAGATTCAGGTCCCTGACAACAAGATTCCGATTCACACCGTGACAAAGAGGGTTACACTCGACAGGTAGAGTGATGATCTCTACCCCCGTGTCATAATCTTCTTGACTATTGTTGGTTTTTTGTGGTAATAATGCACATTTCATTGAAAGGAGGTGAGACAATGACGAAGAGATTAGCGATCGTTGCACTCGCACTTATGTTCGTAGTGTCGGTAGTCGGTTTTGCGTTTTCCGCTGAAGAGAAGATGATGCAGCATACGGGAACAATTACCGCTATCGATGCGAAGGCCAAGACCGTAACGATGAAAGATGCGAAGGGAGTGTCAAGTACCGTTACGCAAGTCGACGAAAAAGTGCTCGCCACGCTGAAGGTCGGGGACGAGGTTGAATGCAAACATATCGTAAAAGACGGAAAGAATATTTGTAAGGGCATGACGAAGGTGAAGAAGGAAGGGAAACCGGCAGGCGCCCCTCCGGCAAAAGCTCCAGGATATTAAGCTTTTCATGTTATCCCACCCTGAGATTCAGGGTGGGATAACAATATACCTTCAGGGATTGCAGACTGTTGTCCCCCTCCGAAGCGTTTCCGTAACACCTTGCTTCATCCAAGGTCCGAGGTCCTCCGGAAAAAGCCTGACTGACCGCATGCAGATTGATTCATCCTTCTCTTTCAATTTTGATATTTTGATATAATGTAATCGATAGTGCCTTCTCGCGAGATTCTCATGCAGATGAAGAAGCATAAAGGGATGAAGTCCTTAACGGAGTGAATGCCGAAACCGGGTGAGACGCATCATCAATGAAAGCCGACCGGAAAGGAGCGTATATGAAATCCTTCAGGTTTCTGCTGCTCGTAACCTTCGTTGTTTTTCCCCTCATAGTCTTCGCAGAGTATAACACCATCGATGACCTTGCAAAGGCCTACAGTGACGAGTCCTGCAAGGAATGCCATGCGAAAATATACGAGGAATGGAAGAGTTCCTACCATGCCCAGTCCGTGAACCATTCGGCGGGCGGCATAAGAAATTTTATCCTGGTCGGACTCGGGAAGGAATGGGAAAAACCCGTCAGCAAGGAAAATCTCATGCGCTGCATGGACTGCCATGCCCCTTATTTGAAAGATGCCTCGGAACCGCTTATCAAGGAAATCGCAGAACTTATCGTCGCTTCTGTTGACGAGAAAGATGAAGGGAAGAAAGCGGCGGCAAAAGAGGAACTCGCCAAACTGAATGTCAACTGCGTCATCTGCCACAATACAAAGGTCTCTATCGAGAAGAACCTGAAGGGCGGGCCGAAACCGGGTGTCTTTTATGGTCCGTCAGGAAAATCTACCTCTGCACACGGAACGGAGAAATCCCCGGTCTTGTCTTCCGCCATTTTCTGCGGGCAGTGCCATGGCATGTATACGCCTCCCGATGGAGACGTCATAGGATGCAATACCCTCTACGGCAGCTATCAGGACACATACAAGGGGAATGGGGGGGCAGAGACGTGCCAGGACTGCCACATGAAAAAGGCAAACAGGGGGCACACCTTTCCCGGGGCATACCAGCTTGAAATCGTAAAAGAGGGTATCGGGCTTGACGTTCAGGCGGCCGGCATAAAACTTCATCCCGGGAAATGGATACCGACGGCTGTCGTGAATATAGGACTCATCAATCAGGCGGGCCACAGGATCCCTGACGGCTGACTATGGTCTGCCAAGGTGGTCCTGGAAGTGACCGCGAAAACAGACAAGGGCGCGGTAATCGACATCGGCAAAAAAGAATACTGGGAACTCGGCATGGACCTTGACGGCGACCATAGGCTCGGGGCTTGGCAGATCAAGGAGATTATCGACCTTACGCTCCCGCCCAGGAATACCACGAAGGAGAGATTCGTGGCGGAGCTCCCGCCCGACACAAAGAATGCCGAGATTGAGATTAAGGTGACGTACTTCCCGTCCGGACCGACCGGGAAGCCGGTTTTAGAGCTGCATAAGGTCGTGAAGAAACTTAACTTCGAAAAGTAGCTTATGAGGCTGGATCATCTCCGGGGTCCGGCCTGCCTCTCCGGAGGAGATCCGACAGCCGCGCAAAATCTTCGATGCTCAAAGTCTCAGCCCTTCGGGAAGGGTCGATCCCGGACCTCATCAGGAATCCACTCACGTCGGGAGATAGTGACGCCAGGGCATTCGAAAGCATTTTCCTCCGCTGTGAGAAAGCGGTCTTTATGACTCGGAAGAAGAGCCTCTCATCCCTCACGGTGACGGCCGGCTCTTCACGGATCTCAAGGTGAATGAGAGCAGAATCGACCTTCGGCACAGGTCTGAACGCGCCGCGCGGAACAAAAAATTTTACTGCCGGACTGCTGTAATACTGCACCATCAGGGAAAGGACGCCGTATTCCTTCCCACCGGGCCCTGCGACGATTCTCTCCGCAATCTCCTTTTGGACCATTACGGTCGCGGACGTAAGACGGCTTCTCTCTTCAAGGAGCCTGAAGAGAATCGGCGTCGTTATATAGTAAGGTATGTTGGCGACTACCTTGAAGAGAGAGAGCGTGTCGTAGGGAAACTTCAGGGCGTCTGCGTGTATCAATTCGATATTGCCGTACCCGGCGAGTTCTTCCGTCAACCTCTCGAATAATCTCTGGTCCACTTCGATGGCGATGACCCTTTTCACCTCTTCAGCGAGCATCCTCGTGAGCCTGCCCGGACCAGGGCCTATCTCTACAACGGTATCCTCCTGCTGAAGGCCGGCAGCTTCAACGATCCTCTTCAGGATTGCGGGGTCATAGAGGAAATGCTGTCCGAGTCGCCTCCTTGTCATGAGACCGCTTGCTCGCAGGTCCGCAGTACACCCGCCGCAGTCTTATCCCAGGAAAACCCCTTCACCTGCTCAAACCCCTTCTCGACGAGTTCATTGCGCAGCCTCCTGTTGCCGAGGACATCGAGGATCAGCCTGCTCAATGACGCGCCGTCATGAGGGTCGAAGAGAATCCCCGCGTCGCCCACCACTTCGGGCAGAGACCCTCCGCGGGAAGAGATGACCGGTGCCCCGCATGCCATCGCCTCGAGGATCGTAATGCCGAATCCCTCGAAGAAGGACGGGTGCACCAACAGGTCCGCAGAGGAATAAAAAGTGGCGAGTCCCTCTCTCTCGATATATCCTATGCAGTGAATGCGTTCGTCTTCCGGAAGAGGGTCGCGGGACAACTCCCTCTTTCCGATAATCACGAGTGAATGGGGTATCCTGTTCTTGATTTCGAGGAATGCCTTTATCAGGGTGGTGACATTCTTATAAGGAAAGAGACTGCCGACGAACAGGATATAGGGTCCCCGTATGCCATGCCGTTCAAGGGAATCCTTCTCCATCCCGGTACTCAGGGGTTTAAAAACATGAGAATCATATCCCCCATGCAAGACATCGATCCTTCGGCTCTCCACCGCGCAAACCTTCAAAATCTCCTCCTTCACAAAATGTGACGGAACGATTACCCGATCGGCGATCCTCGGCAGGAGCTTGAGGGAGAATCTGAAATGGCGCGCCGCCATCCCAAACTGCTCAGGGAAGTAGATCGGGTGCAGGTCATGAACGGTCACGACGAGCCGCGAGGTCGGGATGAGGGGAAATTCGAGGATCGGACAGAAGAGGACATCTATCCCGTATCTCCTGATCGCAAAGGGCAGGAGGGCATTGTCGTAGATCATTCTCATGAGGTTGCTCGAGAATTTCATCCCACCCCTCACGGAGAAAGGGGTCTTCCTGATTCGGTCGTCTCCGACACCAGCGATCGGGACAGAGGTGAGGATCACCGTTTCCGGGTGGAGGGCACAGAGACGGGAAGAGACCTC
Source organism: Thermodesulfovibrionales bacterium (assembly GCA_035622735.1). Lineage (NCBI taxonomy): Bacteria > Pseudomonadati > Nitrospirota > Thermodesulfovibrionia > Thermodesulfovibrionales > Thermodesulfovibrionales bacterium. The sequence continues at coordinate 22,614 of DASPUT010000152.1, forward strand.
TCTCGTGAAGACTCCGACGCCGGTCGGTTTCTCATTCAGAAAAGAGGCGTTGATACCGATCTTCACCGTCTCACCTTTCTATAGACGTCGATGCCGTTTCCCGGTCTTCTCATGCGCGGGATGAGATTTCCTGCCTCAGATTTCAGATCATTACTGCTCAGATAGATAGGGTTTCATTCTACCACAAGCCGCGACCCCCTTGGATTACTTTTCCGGAATACGCGATGTACTGTATAATATCGACCTGAGGTGAAAAATGGTCGCGGCGGTACATGAATTTCTTGAGATAGCGAGATACAAGGAGTTTCTGAGAAACCTTGTCATCCGGGATATCAAGGTTCGTTATAAGAGGTCGTTCCTCGGATTCCTCTGGGTCATGCTGAACCCCCTCCTCATGATGCTCATTATGAATATGGTCTTCTCCGGCCTCTTCAAGGTTTCGACGCAAAATTACACCGCATATCTCCTTTCCGGCATAATCCTCTGGAACTTCTTCTCTCAGAGCACCACGACAGCGGTGCTGAGTCTCCTGAGCAACAGCAACCTTATCAAGAAGATATACATCCCGAAATCGGTATTTCCGCTCTCGGTAATCGTATCGGCCGTGATCAATTTTCTTTTTTCCCTCATTCCCCTCTTTCTCATATTCTATCTGACGGGCACACCGCTAAGTCCGTTCGTCTACCTGGTGCCGGTGATCATTCTTCTTTCCGGGATATTCTCTTTCGGCATTTCGCTCATCCTTTCGACGTTGACGGTCTTCTTCCACGATACAAAATATATTTACGATGTGCTCCTTCTCGGCTGGATGTACGCGACTCCGATCTTCTATCCCGAAGCGATAATACCGGAGAAGTACGTTTTCCTCCTTCATATGAACCCCCTCTATTATTTTATTTCTGCCTTCAGGGGTGCCCTCTATATGGATATTCCCTCTTTCTTCACAAAATTGCTCTATGGCTCCCTGTTCTCCATCGCTGCGCTGACTGTCGGCTGGTTCCTCTATAGCCGCTATAAGGACAGGGTAGTCTATTACCTCTGATCTGCCGATGGCGATTTCGAATAGGCATCGGGAAGAGAATGAACCGTTGATTGCGGTCGAGGGCGTTTCCGTCAGATATCGCCTCGCAAAGGAAAAACCGAGGACGCTCCAGGAGTACTTCATCGACCGGCTAAGAGGCAAAAAGGTTAATTACGAAGCCTTCTGGGCGCTCAAGGATATCACGATCACACTCGGGAAAGGTGAAACTCTCGGCGTGATAGGCCACAACGGCGCGGGAAAGAGCACCCTCTTGAAAGTCATCGCGGGCGTCTTGAAACCGACCGAGGGAAAGGTCGCCGTCCGTGGCAAAGTCGCACCGCTTATCGAACTCGGGGCCGGCTTCGACATGGAACTTACCGGCTTGGAGAACATCTATATGAACGGCTCGATCCTCGGCCTTTCGAGGAAAGAGATAGAGAGGAAGTTCGATAAAATCGTCGCCTTTTCGGAACTCGCCGAATTCATCTACAGCCCTCTCAAGAGTTATTCTTCCGGGATGATCGCCAGACTCG
>DASPUT010000153.1 GCA_035622735.1 Thermodesulfovibrionales bacterium
GGCCTTTCTCCGAACTCCTCGCGAGACCCGGCAGGCCCGACATTCACCTCTATGACCACCACCCGCCTGCGAAGGACGACATTCGCGCTGAGATTGAGGTGGTCGAAGACGTCGGCGCGACGGCGACGTTATTCACGGAGATCCTCAAGTCACGGAAGATCCCCATCACCCCCATGGAAGCGACGGTCCTCTGTCTCGGCATCTATGAAGAGACGGGGGCTCTCCTTTTCCCGTCGACAACGGAAAGGGATCTGCTGGCCGCGGCGTTTCTCCTGAAACGGGGCGCGAGCCTGAAGATCGTATCGAGTTTCATACGGGCAGAGCTGAGCAAGGAAGAACTCGACCTGCTCAATGAACTGGTCCAATCATCCCGGGAGATCGAGGTCGACGGCACAAAGGTGAAGATCGTGAAGGCATCAAGGGAAGATTACGTCGGCGATGCGGCACACCTCGCGCACCGGATTATGGACATGGAAGATATCGACGGACTCATCCTCTTACTGAACATGCAGGGAAAGATACTCATGGTCGGACGGAGCAGGGTCGCCGAGCTTGACGTAGCAGAGGTGATGAAGAAGTTCGGGGGCGGGGGGCATCCCACGGCTGCATCGGCCACGGTGACGGAGGTCCCCCTCGAGCTTATAGAAGAGGAGATGTCGAAGACACTCCTTTCGTCCATGCGGCACGTCAAGAGCGCGCGGGATGTCATGACCGCCCCTGTCATAACGATACCGTGGAATGATTCGGTGAAATCGGCGGAGTCAATGATGACGAGATACGGGGTAAACGTGCTCCCGGTAGTGAAAGAGGGAATGTACAGGGGCATCATCTCCAGAGAGGTCGTAGAAAAGGCGATCTTCCACGGCTTTGGGAAAAGCAGCGCCACCGACTTCACCACCACCGATGCGTTGACAGTGAGCCCTGACGCTCCGGTGCGGGATGTGGAACGGTCGATGATAGAACAGAACCAGCGATTTATGCCCGTAGTGGAGAACGGAAAGATCATCGGCGCGATAACGAGAACGGACATCCTGAGGACCCTCTATGAGGATGTCCTCAAACGGAGCCGGTTGCCGGAACTCCCCTCGGGGGAAAAGCCGTCTATCGGAAGAAACCTCGCTCGCTGGCTCAAGGAGAAGTTTCCTGCCGAAGTTCATGCCATGCTCGCGCTTGCGGGGGAGGTGGCGGAAGACTTTGGCTTCAGCGCCTATCTCATCGGCGGTTCAGTCAGGGACCTCTTGCGTGGGCAGGAAAACCTCGATATCGACATCGTCATCGAGGGAGACGGAATCCGCTTCGCGGGCGAGTTCGCCCGGAGGCTCGGCGCCAGGCTGAGAACCCACGAACGGTTCGGGACTGCGCAGGTCTCTGCCGGCCCCCTCAAGGTTGACGTGGCAACGGCAAGAACCGAATATTACGAGTCTCCCGCTGCCCTCCCCAAGGTCGAGACGTCTTCCATAAAAAAAGACCTCTACAGGAGGGACTTCACCATCAACACCCTTGCCGTAAGGCTGAACCCGAAAGATTACGGCCTGCTCATCGATTTTTTCGGGGGACAGAGGGACCTGAGAGAAAAGACGATACGGGTCCTCCACAACCTGAGTTTTATCGAAGACCCGACCCGGGCGTTCAGGGCCGTACGATTCGCCGAGAGGTTCGGATTCAAACTCGGCAAGCACACCGAGAACCTCATGAAATCGGCTTTGCGGATGAACCTCTTTGATAGGCTCTCAGGGTCGCGCCTGTACGAGGAACTCCTTCTCATCTTCAACGAGACTGAGCCGGTGAAGGCGATCAAGAGGCTCTCCGAGTATCACCTCTTGAAAGTGATCCACGAGAACCTGACCTTTGATCCGAAACTCGAATCGAGGCTCCAGTCTCTGCACGATGCCCTTTCCTGGTTCACCCTCCTCTTCCTTGAGGAAAAGATCGATAAAGGCGCCCTTTACCTGATGGCGCTTCTTTCAGACCTCGGCGACACCGACCGGGAGACAAGCCTCGTCCGGCTCTCAACCCCTTCGAGGCTCAAGGAAAAGATCGAAAGGGGCATCCACGGCGCAAAAGAACTCATACTCCTGCTCCCGCTCCGCGATCCCGCCAGGATATATAAGGCATTGTTCACCCATGACATGGAGACCCTGCTCTTTGCCATGGCAATCTCTCCCGACGCCGACAAGAAGAAGGAGATCTCACGGTACCTTCTCGAATTAAGGAAGATAAAACCCGTTTTAAGAGGGGTCGACCTTAAGAGAATGGGGCTCGCCCCTGGGCCTTTCTATTCGAAAGTTCTCGACACCCTCTTGGAAGAAAGATTACGGGGCAACCTCGTGACGAAAGAAGACGAGGAGAGATTTGTCCGGCGGCGATACGTCTCTCCCTGCAAAGATTCCACCCCTCGCCAGACAGGTTAGCCCCGGTATTCCCACGTCTTCCCTTTTTCCAAGTCGAGCGCCTCGTCAACAGAACGCCCTTCCCGACATCTCTCAGCGGCTTCGGGATTTCTTTATGAACTCTTCTATCAGGATTTGCGCGTCTGGGGCGAGGTCAATGAACTTCACCCCATACTGGTTCAACTCCCCCTTTTTTTCCTCTACCCTCACTGCCTCTCCGTTCGCCGTTATCTGGTTTGTGTTGAGGAAGAAGGAACAGGTTATCCTGTCGCCTTTCGCCAGAACCTTGTCTGTCTCAAGGAGGATACCCGTAGTGCTGATGTTCTTGGAGGTGGAGAAGAAATAGCCGTCGCCGGCCCTCCCCTCAACAGAGACCCTGATGAGAACCCGCAGGCTCTCCCGCCTGCAGATGCTCAAGAGGTCGTTGACTTTCTGGAAGAGCACCTCGGGATTTACCGGCTTCGTCAGGCACGCATTTGCTCCGCAGGCCTCGCACCTTTCCCGTGCTGATTTCTTGTTGAAGCAGTAGATTATTATCGAAACCTTCTTGAGGGTTTCGTCACCCCTGATCGCGGTGCACATCCCATCCCCGCCCATTCCCCCCATCTCGAGGTCTGCGATTACGAGGTCCACTCTTTCATCCCTATGGATCCGAATCGCCTCTTCTGCGGACGTTGCGGTGAATATCATGACCTCGGGTCGCGAAAGAATATTCTTTATTTTCTCTCTTTCCGCCTTGAGATCATCTACGATAAGAATCTTTTTCATCGAAGATGATAATATCATCGGAACGGCGATTTTACAAGGCCGGGTTCCCTCATGAATCCTATAGGATTATCTTTCTGTAGACATGAGGTCATGTTTATGCTATAAATGATTTTGAGTGAAGATTATAATGTTCTTGAGAACCGGAAGTCATACGGCTCATTGGCGGACCGTCTTGACGCGAAGAACGATGGGTCAGCACTAAATATAAAAGGAGGAAGGTCTCATGGGAAAGGTTGCATTGATAGTCTGCATCATCGTCGCCCTCACGAGTAGTGCCTTTGGGGTAATGTCAGGAAAGGTCGTTGTATATGAAGGAAAGGGAATCGGAAAGGTTGTTTTCGACGGTACGGTTCACGCAGATAAGGGCCTCACCTGTGTCGACTGCCATCCATCTCCATTTCAGATGAAGACAGGCGGAGACGAGATAACCATGAAATCTATGAACAGTCACAAAACCTGCGGCGTCTGTCATGACGGTACAAAGGCTTTTAAGGCTGACGATCCGAATAATTGCGGGAAGTGTCATCAGAAACAGAAGTAGCTGATTTCGACCCAGTCGGCGAGTTAATCAAAGAGGGAGAGGACTCGGCGGTTTTCCTTTTTCGCATACGTAGCTTTTCTGCGCTTTCCGTTGGCTTAAGGTGCGCCGCTTGAGAGACGGCCCCGTGAACTCTTGGGTCTCCGTCTCCTTACCGACTCCCGTGGATGAGTCTGATGTTGCGCTGGATTACTTCTGAGAGCCCTGCTTCCTGTCACCACGAACCATCTGAACCACGCCGATGACGCCGACAACAATGACGGCAACACAGAAAACCACGATCAAGATCTTCGTGACCATCCCGATTCCTCCTCTGATAGTATTTGTTGGGCGATACGCCTCCAAAATAACGTTTTTGGGGGAATTTGTCAAACTGACCCGGCTCAATCGCACCTTGCCGGCCACATCGCTTCGGCGCGTCATGAAACTCATTTCAGACCGCGCTCAATAGGATGCAGCGGCCTCAGGGAGCATTCGGTGTTCGCCATAGCCGATACCCGCCGCCTGCCCTCTGTCCGTCTTCCGGCAAAGTACCAGAAGGAAAAAGAAAGAAGAATGTCATCTGTGACAATAGCCCCTTATTTTGATATAATGAGGCTCTGTTGAAATCATTGTCTTTTGCGTGGTGATCAAAATGAATGAGAGAAGTTCTATTTTAATCGTTGATGATGATGAAACCTTATTGCCCATGTTGAAGGAGGGGTTTTTGCTTCAAGGCTATAGTTGTGAAACAGCGAGAGATGCCGAGACTGCTCTTAACCTGGTCGATAAAACCCCGTTCGACATTTTGGTGACGGACATCGTCTTTCCCGGCATGAAAGGTATTGAGCTTATAGAGAAGGCAAGACGCCTGAGACCTGACATGGTGACGATCATTATGACCGGCTTTATCAACAAATACACCTATGACTCTGCAATCGAGGTAGGGGCATTGGACTTGATAAAGAAACCGTTCACCTTGAAAGAACTCATAGCAAGGATAGAGCACGCCAAGACGCTGAAGCACTTGCGCGATACCTCGCTCATCGATCAGCTCACCGGCCTTTACAACCGGCTCGGATTCTTCACGTTGACGGAACATCAGATAGCGCTGGCCAAACGGGAGAAGAGAGGGCTCGTAATGCTCTATGCCGACATGGACGATCTCAAGGGAATCAACGACCGGTGGGGGCGCCAGGAGGGCGACCGCGCATTAATCGATGCTGCGATAATGCTTCGGGCAACGTTTCGAAAATCCGACATCATCGCGCGCGTCGGAGGAGATGAGTTCGTGGCCCTGACGATAGGTGCTGCGGGAGACGATATCGATAAAATAGCCTCCCGCCTGAGGGCACATCTTGAGAATCTCAATGCAAGCAAAAACCGCAATTATAAACTGCTCATCAGTTTTTGTAAGTTGTGCTTCGACCCGGAAGGCACCCGTTCGCTTGACGAGCTGCTGTCTTATGGCGATACCATGATGCGCAAGAGGGAGTCTTAAGTCGGTCTCTCCTTTTCGGAATCCCGCAGCGCGACGAGAGGATTGAGGTACGTGACGGCCGGCTTCCCCGGAAGCTTATTGAGGCTCCCCACGGTAGGTGTCGCGGGGGCCTCAGGTTGTCTCCCTTACGGCAAGGGCAGGTGGAGCACCATGCCTTCACCGAGAATAAGATCGTCTATGTGTCCTGATGCCTTGCTCTCGCGAGAGACGAAGTGAATGTGGATTGCGTTCTCCATGCCCGATCCTTCCTTAATCGCAGGGGCGTATTGGGTAAGAAAGACCCCGGCGTGGTGCTCTGAATAGAAACCGACAATATCGACCGGTTCGTGCTTCGTGATGAAGGTTTCCTTTGACTTGAGGAAGAGTTCCCTCGTGATCGGCTTTCCTTCCGTCCGGTCGATGTTAATGTGCCACTTGATCTCAACTGGCCTCCCTGAGACCAGAAACGGAAAGGGCTTTGTCACATCGATTCCCGAAACCTGTGCCTCATCCTTGACGAACCGTTGTAGATCAACGTAGCCTTTCACCCTCTCGGGAACGGGAATATTCTTCCATCGAGACCCCTCGGTCCAGACGAGAAAGAAGGCGCCGTGGCCGAATGTGTTTATCATGATGAAATCCTTGTCCCGTACTTTGGTGATATACGGTTTAGAGTCGAAGATGGTGATCTCTCCGTCCAGCCCATCGACGGGTCCTATTGCATACAATCCGCTCCGCCCTGCCAAGTCTTCAAGCGACAGGACGCTCGCGGCCTTGCCGCTCACGAAAATATCCTTCTGGGCGCCGATGTATTCGACCATCCCCTCTCTTTTTGCCCCGACTATCCCCGCATATACCTGGACAAAAAGGACCCAGAGCACCGCCGTCACTGTGAGAACGATAATTGCAGATCGTCTTTTTTTCATTCTTTTATCTTCTTAATTATGTTGCAGCTCATTGCTACAGGCGAACAGACGTCGCTCGTAATGACCTCCAGGAAATTCCCCTGGCTTTCTTAGAAGACCGGCGTCGGTACCGAACCCCACCCGCTGCCCCGCGGAAGGTCTTTCACCTCCAGCAGCCGCATAGTATGCACGTCAACATCGACGAGAAACTGGGGTACGCGCAATGCATTAATCGAGAAGGGATTCGCAGGCGTAGTCCCTCCCGCGTTGTAGATCGATAGGAAAATGAGCCTCCGGACCACGCCATCCCCCCTCCCTGCACTGTTCTCATGCTGCGGGTGCATGCCGCCGTGCATGGCATGGTGCCCTTCGCGCAGGTGCCTGAAGGGATGGAATACCCAATCCGTGATCATGGGGATGGAGTGATGCTGTTCGTAAAGCCTCCAGTTCTCTCCGGTGTCTGCGATCATTCCCTGCATGATATAGTCGCGAGGGAGGAAATAGACAAGATACTGTTTGTCTTCCTGCATCCTCCGTCGGACTTCGTTCAAGGCCAGGAGGCCGTCCATGCGATGCTCCATCTTGAATCCGTCCTCCGGCAGGACCGCCACGGCGGTAACGTTCTGCGCTTTCGTCCAAAGCGTGAGGTGACTGACGGTATAGGCACGGAGCAGGAAGGCCGTGCCGATGACGATCGCCGTGATACCGAGGGCAACCGCCGCCTTTCCGATCGCTGATGATGGTGTCAGGAGGTTTTCGAGCCCTTTCGGCAGAAACATGCCGGTCTTTTTCATATACGGACCGTACGTCGTTCCATGACTCATCAGCATTCTGCGTTCTTCGTCTCTCGCGAGGAGATAATAGACAGCCGCCATAATGAGCCAGAGCACCACCGTCAAAAATCGCGGCCAGAGAATCGCGAGCCCCAAGCCCGCCAATGCGAGCGCAAGATACTGGGGATGCCGGACGGAGGAGTACAGGCCCGCGAGTACCGCCCCTTTTTTAGTAAACTTAGCCGTATAGATTTGGACCGCGCAGACCAAAAAGATCAGGATGCCGCAGACGAAGAGAACCGAACCCATGACCCGCACGAACCGCAGAAAGGCGTCCTGCGGCAAAACCATATGGGGCAGATAGAAAGCGCTGAGCCATCTCGTCGCCGGATATTTCGCCGTTTCGAGCAGAACGGGATTGAAGACGGAATAGAATAACCCGGCAAAGGGGCTTATCATAATCAGGACTTCGAGCGCGATGACAAAGTAGAGCAGAATCGCGCTATGCAAAATAGTCTTAGCCTTATCCATGGAAGACCTCCTTTGAAAACTATAAAGGACTCCGCGCGTGAGCATCATCTGGAGGGGTGGAACTAATGAGAATATCCTCCCCTGCCTCTTCTGCTTCAGGCCGCGGCCTATGATATCCTTCCGATTATGAGGAGAGAATCCGGAGGGGAGGTCTCAAGCGGGGCTCTAAATACACGTCTTTCACGTGCGCTGCTTTCGAAATGAACTCATCATTCACGAGGGGGAGAATCTGAAACGAAGTCTCCGGTTCACTGATCCGGATTACGAACGGATGATTGATACCGGATAGATCTTTCTTTACGTCGTTCCCCGTATTTGATTTCACAGGCTGTCGGTCTTCTTTCATAGGGCAGCATTGACAGACAGACGAATGAGGAGAAAGGAAGGCCGTTTTTCCGGCCCAACCATGGGGACAGGTATTCTGCGTCGTAATCGCAAGAGCCGCAAGCAATACGACAAATCGCATCCCTGACATCACGGTATATAATAAAACGTCAAGAGAAAAATACACAAGCCGGAAAAGGGGTGCGAGCAGAGGCGTTTCAATTGGTGATCAGCCTGAACTTTCCGGTCTTCGGATCGACCTGCAGGTCATCGACCTCTTCGATATCGAACGACACGTTTTCCATTTCCTTTTGGCTTAAGATCTCCTGCAACTTCTTTCGAATCTCCCGAAACGTTCCCTCCCGCTCCCCTTGGCCCAGGCCTTTTTCGAGGCATGCCCTGAATAGAAAAGACGACCCGGTCAGGCGCCGAATCTGAAAGCGGCGCAGGTTCCTGACATGGAACTCGACGATGATGATGGGACAGATGAAATCTTCGCTGCCGTGACGGTTCGTAAAGACGAGCGCCTGTTCCATCCGGCCGATGAGGGCATTAATCCTCGTGTAAGGGAGGCTCCAGTCGGCATCGGGCATGGGTTCAAGGACGTCCTCCATGCGGTAGCGGATGAGCGGCAGGGTGCTGTTGAAGAGATTCGTGACGCAGGTATGATCGGGGTGCAGTTCGAAGATTAAATCGTCTTCGAGCAGACACATTCCGCGGTGGAGCGGGTGCGTCATGGCCATGAGCATGTGTTCTGTGCTGGCATAGAGGTCGAGCAAAGGAACGCGGAAGACCTTTTCTATAACACTGCGCGTCTCCGGGTCGAGCGGCTCGCCGCCGGTATCGGTAAACGATGGAGAGATCCTGAGGTCTCCGGCAAGCTGCTTCCGGGCGAGCATGAGAAGACCCGAGGGATAGCCGCTCAGGATATCCGGCTGGAGGGTATTGAGACGGTCGATTACGGGCTGCAATGGAGCATTGATCTCGAAGACCTCGGCCTGGTAAAGGGGCTTCAGCAATGAGCGCCGGCATGTGAGGAGAAGAGAGACGCCTGCAAAGTGCCCCTGCGTCGCTCCAAAGTATGCAGCCTTTCGCCGCCGGAGCGAGAACGGATGGACCCTCGCAAACTGCGCATACCCTCGTGACCAGTCGTCCTCCGAATAGACAAAATATCCGACCTCCCCTGAAGACCCGGACGTGTGGAGGACGACGAATTTCCCTTTGTAGAGTTCAATAGGATCTCTGGACCGCGAGAGAAACTCTGAGATGCCCTCTTTCGTGATTGCCGGTGTGGTGACGATGTCGTCGAAATGCTCCATGAGAGTCCGTTTCGTCAGGACGGGGAAGTCTTCCGGGACGCAGGTATCGGCTTCAATGCCCCGCTCCTTCATGATCCGCGCGTAATATGGCGATCGCTTCTCTACGAATCGGAGGAACCGGCGGAATCTTCTGAGCCGCCGCTCAGAGAACTCCTTCTGCTTCAGGCGCTCGTTCCTCCGGAATTCAAAGTATTTTGCAAAGAGTACCGGAATGTTCATGCGCACCTCTCCTCCGGGGAAAAGCCTTCCTTACCCGCACACGTTTCACCTATAGGGCTTGCCGGCATGACCGGTTATTACCATAATAACGGGGAAGGAAGATTATCTCAATCGCGGCCAGCAGCACTTCACGAGCGATTAGCCTGTTATCGGTCTCTTTATCTCATCGAGCCTGGTCAATGCGTAAGCAGCGAGACTCGCGAGGTGGGGGGTCGCTAACGCCATGGTACGTAAGGAAGAAAATTAGTGCCTCCAGCAGATGTCGAACCTGCGGAACCGGGTTCTTGATACCCGATTAACTGACTTTACCATTGCTTAGAAACACCGAATAATTGGGTATCCTGAGTATTTAGGGAAGTTATGCTCAGTGAATCGCTCTATTTATCTGCATTGGGATTATTCCGTTTTTTTGGGGGCAGTAATATAGGATAGCCGTCAGAGTCCATACCTTCCGCTCATACAAGTCTTTCCAGCGGGGTCTCTTCTCTTTCTCTTTCTAACCCCGGCTGTTTCCCTACCAGCTTCTCTCTTTTCCCCTGCCCATTACCCTCGCGATGGGTGAGCACATTGCACTGCAGATCACTGATAGTATTCCTCAGTAATGTATTCTCCTCTTTCAGATTCCCATTCTCTTCAAGCACCTTTTCGTGCCTTTTTCGTGGAACAAATCCCATGGTTATATAAAAGTCGATCAGCTTCTCGAATATCTCGGGTGCTTTGGGAATAAAGAAATTCGAGCCATGAGCCAAACTCCAATAATTCTTCGCAGCCACGATGCCTTCTGCCTGCATATTCCTAAAAAATTCGAGGAACCCTATTTTGAAGAGAGGCATCCTGAAAAGATCCTCGACATGCTTGATCACTTCTTCCTGGAACATCATTCCCCCCTTTCGGCTGAAATTATTCTTCTTGGAGTCCTTTATCTGAGCAGCCTTCAAAATAAAAGACCGAGCATACCAAAGAAATGTTATCCTTCGGCAGCTCGGCCATGCCGACTCACTCGGCACCCGCCGCTTTCCGCCCCCTTCTCACGGAGG
>DASPUT010000154.1 GCA_035622735.1 Thermodesulfovibrionales bacterium
ACAGACACGGTAAAGGTGAAGATCCCGGCAGGGGTCGATACCGGATCGAAGGTGAAGCTGAAAGGCATGGGCAATGCCGGCCATGACGGCGGGCCGAGCGGAGACATCTTCATCGAGATCACCGTCAGGCCGCACCCGGTATTCAAGCGCGAAGGCAACGACCTCTCCGTTGATGTCCCGCTCACCTTCAGTGAAGCGGCCCTCGGAGCGAAGATAGAGGTTCCGACGATCGACGGCAGAGCGGTGATGACCATCCCGCCCGGCACTCAGGGCGGACAGAGGTTCAAATTGACGGGGAAAGGCTTCCCGTCTCCGAAGGGCGGTCCAAGGGGCAACCAGTTTGTTACCGCCAAGATAGCGGTCCCGAAGGACTTGAGCAGCCGCGAGAAGGAAATCGTGAAAGAGACAGAGGCGCTCTACAGGGAAAATCCTCGGAAAGGGTCGGGGCGATGAGGAATCCGACCGATAAGAAACAGCCCCTCTTCATGATCAGCGTCGTGTCGAAGATGCTCGGCGTGCATCCCCAGACACTGCGTCTCTATGAGAGGGAAGGACTTGTGACTCCTCACCGGGCAAGGAGAAGCCGTCTCTATTCCGAGGAGGATATCGAAAAATTAGCGATGATTTTACGGCTGACCCGTGAGCTCGGCGTGAACAGGGCAGGCGTCGATATAATCCTCAGGCTCAGACATCGGGTTGAGGTACTCCAGAAGGAGATGGACGAGATGATGAAGTTTCTCGAAACCGATCTCAGGAGCGATTTTGAAAAGAAATTGAGGAAATTATTCTTTGAAGAATAGGAGATGACGATGAGAATGGACAAACTGACGATAAAGAGCCAGGAAGCATTGCAGGAGGCGCAGGGGATTGCCGAAAGAAAAGGCAATCAGGAACTCCAGCCCGAACATCTCCTCTTGGCAGTGATCGGCGACGAGGAGGGCATTGCATCCCAGATCCTGAGGAGACTCGTTATAGAGACGAAGTCGCTTCGAGCGGACGTTGAAAAAGAGATCGAGAGACTGCCGAAGGTGACAGGCGCAGCCCCTCTCGGCCAAATTTACATATCACCGAGGCTCAAGGCTGTGATCGAGAAGGCAACAGTTCAGGCGGAGCATCTCACCGACGAGTATGTGAGCGTCGAGCATCTGCTCTTCGCACTCACGTCCATCGGCGGACCCTGCACGGAACTCCTCGGAAGATACGGAGTCACATCCGACAAGGTCATGTCCGCCATGCGTGAGATAAGGGGCTCCCAACGGGTATCAGACCCTAACCCTGAAGACAAATATCAGGCCCTTGCCCGATACAGCAGGGATCTCACCACCCTCGCAAGAAAAGGAAAACTCGACCCTGTCATCGGCAGGGACGACGAGATAAGGAGGATCATACAGGTTCTTTCGAGAAGGACAAAGAACAACCCCGTGCTTATCGGTGAACCCGGTGTCGGCAAGACCGCGATCGCGGAAGGGCTCGCCGAGAGGATCGTTGCAGGCGACGTACCGGAGACCTTGAAGGACAAGCGGGTGGTAGCACTCGATATGGGAGCGCTCGTGGCAGGCTCAAAGTTCCGAGGGGAGTTTGAGGAACGGCTGAAGGCGGTACTCAAGGAGATAGAGGCGGCCGAAGGGAAAGTCATCCTCTTTATCGACGAGCTCCACACGCTCGTCGGCGCGGGTGCTGCAGAGGGCGCGATCGACGCATCGAACATGCTGAAGCCGGCGCTGGCACGGGGTGAGCTGAGGTGCGTGGGAGCGACGACGCTCGACGAATACCGGAAGTATATCGAAAAAGACCCGGCGCTCGAGAGGAGGTTCCAGCCTATCTACATAAAAGAACCTACCGTCGAGGATACGATCTCGATCCTCCGCGGACTCAAGGAGAGGTACGAGGTCCATCATGGAGTCAAGATCAAGGACTCCGCTCTCATGTCGGCGGCTCTCTTGTCGAACAGGTATATCACCGACCGGTTCCTGCCGGACAAGGCGATCGACCTCATCGACGAGGCGGCATCGAAGCTGAGAATGGAGATCGATTCAATGCCGGTGGAGCTCGACGAAATCGAGCGCAAACTGAGGCAGTATGAGATCGAGAAGCAGGCGCTCATGAAGGACGGCTCGAAGGATGCCCGTGAAAAACTCAAGAAGATCGGGAAGGAGATGGCAGAACTCCAGGCAGACAGGGACGAGCTGAAGGCGCAGTGGCTCAGGGAGAAAGAGATCATCGCGAAGATACGCGGGATAAAGGAAGAGATCGAAAAGACAAAGATCGAATCGGAGCGGGCAGAGCGTGAGGGAGACCTCTCGAAGGCCGCGGAGTTCCGTTACGGGAAATTGCTCGACCTCCAGAAATCCCTCGAAACGGAGAACCGGAGACTTTCTGAAGCACAGTCGAGGAGGAAGATGCTCAAGGAGGAAGTCGACGAAGAGGACATAGCGGAGATCGTCTCGAAATGGACCGGGATACCGGTATCGAGGATGCTCGAGGGTGAGGTTCAGAAGCTCCTCCATATGGAAGACAGGCTGCGCCAGAGGGTTGTCGGGCAGGATGACGCTATCGTCGCCGTTGCGAATGCGGTGAGACGGTCGAGGGCCGGCATCCAGGACATGAACAGGCCCATCGGATCCTTCATATTCCTCGGACCGACCGGCGTCGGCAAGACCGAACTCGCAAAGGCCCTTGCGGAGTTTCTCTTTGACGACGAAAACGCATTGCAGAGGATAGACATGTCCGAGTACCAGGAGAAGCATACCGTCTCGAGACTGATCGGCGCCCCTCCCGGATATGTCGGCTACGAGGAGGGAGGGCAGCTTACCGAAGCGGTGAGGAGAAGGCCCTACTCGGTCATCCTCTTCGATGAAATCGAGAAGGCCCATCCCGAGGTATTCAACCTCCTCCTGCAGCTCCTCGATGACGGAAGGCTTACTGACGGCCACGGAAGGACGGTAGACTTCAGAAATACGGTCGTGATCCTCACATCGAATATCGGGAGCACCCACATCCAGGAGCTCCTCGAGGAGCGTTCGAAGCGCCCCATGGCTTATTGGGGTAATAGCGCCGATGAAGACCTGAAGGAGAGGATTATGAGTGACCTGAAGGCCTTCTTCAAGCCCGAGTTCCTGAACAGGGTCGACGAGATAATCGTATTCAACCCTCTCTCAAAAGACCTTCTGAAGCGGATCGTGGAGATCCAGGTCGAGAGGATGCGGAAATACCTGCTCGCGAAGGGTATCAACATAGTGCTCACCGATGCCGCAAAGGAGAGGTTTGCCGAGATCGGATACGACCCCGTCTATGGCGCGAGGCCCTTGAAACGGGCATTGCAGAGGGAGATACTGAATCCCCTCGCCGTCGGACTCCTTGACGGGTCCTTCAAGGAGGGAGATACCGTCGAGGTCGATTTTGCCGATAATGCGCTTTCCTTCAAAAAGCTCGTCGAAGCCGAGGTCGTCTCCTAAAGATTGACACGGAGGAAAATCGGGCCTGATGTACCTTTTCCTGATACCTTGCGGCAGACCGACGGTGTGATAGAATGTCTTCATGGATGAAGGAGTCGTCGTCCTGCATTCCGAATCCGGCATATTTCGCTCTCGGGAAATCATCTTCGGCGGTTCTTGTCTGCCTCTGCGACCATCCTCTCGTATCGGCGGGTACGATGAAGCTCCCGGTGGCCGCACATAGCGAAGATCCGCTTCGGATAATCGTCCCGCTCTATGAGGGGAGGAGGGGACATCCGAGCCTCTTTCCGAGAACGGTTATCGGAGAGATATTTTCGGGTGTCGATCTGCGGGAGATACTCAGGAAGGACCCGGATAGAGTAAAATATGTAGCCGTCGCCGACGAAGGGGTCATCCTCGACATGGATACGGCAGAAGACTATCAACGGATATATGAAAAACATAGGCATCAGGGAACTGATAGGTGAACTGCAGGATTTCTATCTCCTCTCGTACCACGGCCTTCTCGGTCTGGTGAGGAGGCCTTTCTATCTCAGGGATACCATTGAGCAGATGGACTATGCCGGCGCAGGGTCGTTCTTCATCGTCCTCATCGTCGCCCTCTTCATCGGTATGGCGCTCTCGCTCCAGCTCGCCGCCGAGCTTTCGGTCCTCGGCATGAAGATGTACATCGGAAAGATCGTCGGGATATCGATCATCCGGGAATTGGGTCCCGTGGCAGCCGCCCTCGTCTTCACCGGCAGGGTAGGCTCGGGGATGGCGTCGGAGCTGGGCTCGATGGTGCTCGGTCACCAGGTCGACACCCTCAGGGTCTTCGGCGTCGACCCGATAAAGAAACTCGTCACCCCGAGAATCATCAGCTCGGTGCTGATGCTGCCTGCGCTCACGATCATCGGAGATGCCGCCTCCCTCCTCGGCGGCTATTATATCGCGGTCTTCGTCGGTCATCAGAGCGGACACGTTTACTGGAGTTCGATCCGCGATGTGCTGAACTTCGAGAACGTCTTTGCAGGCTCTGTGAAGCCCTTTATTTTCGGCTACCTCATAGCCTGCATCAGCTCTTACATGGGGCTCGCCACAAAGGGTGGAGCGATAGGGCTGCGGAGTTCTACGACCCGGGCGGTCGTGATGTCGATCATCATGATCATCATCGCTGATTTCATCCTGACGAGAACGCTGCTCTACGTCCTGGGATTTTCGGTATGATCACCTTCGAAAAGATCTGGTTCTCCTACGGCTCGAGTCCGGTCCTCCGCGATGTGAGTTTCACAAT
>DASPUT010000155.1 GCA_035622735.1 Thermodesulfovibrionales bacterium
CACCGTATAAATGCCGCCTACGTAAAAGTTTTCGTACAGGGGGACATCTTTCCCGAAAATGCCGACCGCATATCCGAGCCGTCCTCTCAGCATGATGGTCGTGCCGGTTTTGCCTATAGGGAAAAACCATGCCGAATCGGCAACGCCTTTCACAAAATCATTCGTGCCGCCGAGGCCGGTGAAGTTTACAAAGAGGGAGTTACGCGACCCGCTTGAGGGGTCAAGGTAATTATCACGGGAATCCCTGGTCACAGAGGGCGTGATGGAACTGTTTAGGTTTGTGCCTACCTGCTGCTGGATGACAATCGATGCGGTCGGGTTTATATTAAAAATTGTGGGCTGTGAGAGGTTGTATGCGATGTTCGCCGACCAGTATTCGCCGTAGCTCTTACCGAAGCCAAAGCCGAAGCCGGTAGCCCTTTCTTCATAAAGCGGGTATGTACGTGTATTATGGTACAGATCCGCAGTGAAGGAAATCGGTTTATCCATGAACCAGGGGTCTCGGTATGAGAGTTCATAAAAGGAAGACTTGCCTCCCAGTTCCGCCCTAACTCTCAGATACTTGCCCGTTCCGAAGAGGTTGGACTGGGTCACATCGACCATTCCGATTATCCCGTCGACGGAACTGTAACCGCCGCCGACACTGATAAATCCCGTTGCCTTTTCCTTAACCTTGACGTCGATGTCCAGAACTTTTTCCTCGTATTTCGGCTTCGGTACGAGTTCGACAGTCTCGAAGTAGTTTAGGTTATTGAGCCGCTCGTAGCTCCTCTTCAGGAGGGCGCTGTTAAAGAGATCTCCTTCATCGAGGCGAACCTCGCGCCGTATGACCTTGTCCTTTGTCTTGGTGTTGCCTGAGACCTCGATTCTCCCTATGTGATAAATGCTCCCCTCTTCTATCTTATAGGTCAGACTCACCTGCTTCGTAACATCATCGGCAACTACGTCCGGAAAGACATTGGCCAGGGCGTAACCATTCTGCGTATAAAGCTCCGTCACGGCAGCGATATCCTTTTTCAATATCTCCTTGCTGAAAATGACCCCGGGGGATAACATGATCCGGCTCCTCAATAGCTCTTCCGGATAGGCCTTGTTGCCTGAAATGTCCACCGATGCAATCCGATACTGCGATCCTTCAGCAATCCGGATCGTGATGATCATTCCGCTCTTATCGCCCGTGAGGCTAATTTCTGGCTCGGCCACAACTACTTTGATATAGCCGTTATTGAAATAGAGGTCCTTGATCGCTTCCACATCGGCGTTCATCGTTTGCCGAGTGTAGTACCCGGATGAGGTGAGAAAAGAGAGTAGATTCCATGTGCTCGTCTTCATGGCTTTCCGCACCTGGCTTGACGAAATGGCCTGGTTACCCTCAATGACGATTTTTTTGACCTTAACCTTCTTCCCCTCGTCGATGAGATAGGTGAGGGAGACTTCATTTTCCCCCACCCTATTCACCACCGGAACTACCGTGGCAAGCCAGTATCCCTCTTCTTCATAATACTGTTGAATCTTTAAGGCGTTATCCTGAATCAGCGTCGTGTCTGCGATCGAACCGGCTGTTATCCCGACCTTCTCTTTCAGCTTATCATCGGCCAATTCCTTGTTCCCCTGGAAAGAAACCCTGACAATCGTCGGCTTTTCTTTCACCACATAGATCAGCTGGATGCCGCCCTCCTGAGGCTCCATCTCGGCGGTCACATCATCAAAATATCCCATTTTGTAAATGTTCTTTATGTCCTCGGATATCTTCTCATTAGAAATCGGTTCGCCCGTCTTCTGCGTTATTTTGGACTTGACTGCGCCCTCTTCGATCCTCTTGAGTCCTTTAACTGTGATGGAATTTACAATAGGAGCCCCCTGCGCAAGAACGTCGCTGGCATCCCCGGTCACTATGATAGCTGCCAGAAGATAGAGTACCAACATAGCCGGAGAGACCCTGATCATCTGTTCCTCCTCATATTGAAGACCCTTCTCATCTCGGATATCCGCCGACCGAACCCGCATAGTAAAATGCAGGAAATTCGGCACGTTAGTATACCTCCCCCGACGAATTAAGTAAATAGGAAAATGAGCAGGCAGAAATCCGCCTGTGCTGTGGCCGGCACCGGCACTCCTCAATTCCCGACACCCCTCTCTTGACAGATTCTTTTTCCCTTTGATAACGTATCCGCGAACCCTCTCCGGCCTCACTAGTGACGGGAAGGGCTTCAGCCTTTTCCCGGAGAAACCCATGCAGACCCCAAAATTCAACAGAAGGCGTAAACCCGTCAGCGCTTCCGGAAGCGGAGAATGGATTTACGGTATCAATCCCGTCCTTGAGGCGCTCAAGGCCCGCAGGGATATCAAGGCCCTCTTTATTTCAGCGGGGAGACACGAAAAAGTCGGCGAGATAAGAAAAGAAGCCGAGAAGGGGGGCATCCCTGTCGAGAGCGCCGAAGCAGGCTTTTTCGACAAGAATTTCCCTAAGGGCCATCAGGGGGTAGCCGCGAGGGTTCTTCAAAAGGCCTATGCAATGCTGGACGACATCCTAGCCATGCCTTCAGAGAGAAATGAAAAGGCCCTCTTTGTCGCTCTTGACGGCATAGAAGACCCGAGAAATTTTGGGGCGATTCTGCGTTCCGCCGATGCGTCCGGGGTTCATGGTGTCATTATCCAGTCTTACCGATCGGCGGGTATCGGTCCCGAGGCCTCCAAGGCTTCCGCAGGCGCGATGGAGTATGTTCCCGTTTCGGTCGTCCCGAATATCAAGTACGCAGTCCAGAGAATGAGAGAAGAGGGAATCACTGTTGTCGGTACCGACGCCCTTGCTCCTATTCCCCTCTGGGAGACGGATCTTACCGTCCCCCTCTGTGTGGTAATAGGATCTGAAGGCAGAGGTATGAGGAAAATTCTCAGGGAGTATTGTGACGTTCTCGTGAAGATTCCGATGACAGGGGAAATCGGTTCTCTGAATGTTTCGGTTGCCACTGGGATACTGCTTTTTGAGGTTATGAGGCAGAGATTCACCCAAAAAAAGAATTACCAGGAAGTTTTGTGAGCATAGCTTAGAAAACAATAATTTTTCTTGAAAAATTAGGTTTGACCAATATATAATGAATCTCTTAAATTAATCACTTGATTAAAAGAGAAGGGAAGGTGGACTGTTGCCTCTTAACGCCACCGTAGCTCAGCTGGCAGAGCAGCTGATTTGTAATCAGCGGGTCGGGGGTTCGATTCCCTTCGGTGGCTCCATGGAGAGGTTCCCGAGTGGCCAAAGGGGACGGGCTGTAAACCCGTTGGCGCAGCCTTCGGAGGTTCGAATCCTCCCCTCTCCACCAGGAACAACAGGGAAAGAGGGTCGAGCGATCGTGAGGAGTTGCGGTAATGACACGCATGTTCATTACCGAGAAGTTGGTGCGGGAGTAGCTCAGTGGTAGAGCGTCAGCCTTCCAAGCTGAGGGTCGCGGGTTCGAATCCCGTTTCCCGCTCCATGAAGATAGTCAGAAAGTGCGGATAAAAGCTGAGCCGCTGAAGCTCATGATATCCCTCGTGATGGCTTTTTGCTGCTTTAGTGTTGGCGCCCATGTAGCTCAGTCGGCAGAGCACATCCTTGGTAAGGATGAGGTCACCGGTTCGATTCCGGTCATGGGCTCTGTGAATGGGAAGAGGAGTTAATTCATGATGCGGTCGATGAGTAGTGAGAAACTGGTCACTCCCTTACTCGATTACGCACTGCCTCGATAGGGAATAAAGGAGGAGAGATGGCGAAGGCAAAATTTGAGAGGACGAAGCCACATTGCAATGTAGGGACGATAGGGCATGTAGATCATGGGAAGACGACATTGACGGCGGCGATAACGAAGGTACTGGCATTTAAGGGGCAGGC
>DASPUT010000156.1 GCA_035622735.1 Thermodesulfovibrionales bacterium
GCTCAGGCCGCATCCCACCACCGACAGGGTCGGCGAGATGTACAAGGTCACCCGTAACCAGGATGGCTATTTTCTTGAAGCCCACGTTAAGCTCCGTCCGGTCGATTTCCCGAGTGAAGGGATATTCGTCGCAGGCCTCGCGCATGCGCCCAAGAACCTCGATGAGACGATCACGCAGGCGTTGGCGGCTGCCGGCCGGGCAGGCGTCGTCTTGTCTCACGAGCGTCTGGCCGTCTCCGGGATCATCGCCAAGCACAGGAAAGACCTCTGCATGTCCTGTCTCAGCTGCTTCAGGGTGTGCCCCTTTGACTCTCCCTACATCGGTGAGGACGGGAAGGTCGCTCACAATGAGGTTAAGTGCCACGGCTGCGGAATCTGTGCGGCGATCTGTCCTGCGAAGGCCTTCCAGGTAAACAACTTCCGGGATGACCAGATCCTTGCGATGATAGATGCTGCGGTCGAGTGCGAGCCGGGGGTCGTCGGGGGGTAAGCATGGGGCTATTGTTCGATATTGAGTTCGGAGGAGGAATAGAGAATGGATAAACTCGCGGAGAGGACCGCGGTGAAGGAAGTTCCCTCGGTGGAAAAACCGCGAGAGATACCGTCCGGTTGGGAACCGAACGTCCTTGCCTTTGCCTGTCATTTCTGTGCCTTTGCAGCGGCGGACCTGGCAGGGGTCATGCGGCTTTCCTACCCATCCAACGTGAAGATTATCCGGCTTCCCTGCACCGGAAAGCTCGATCACATCCACGTCCTCAGGGCCTTCGAGAGGGGCGTGGACGGCGTATTCGTTGCCGGCTGACTGAAAGGTCAATGTCATTACCTGGAGGGTAATCTGTACGCAGCGAGAAGGGTCGGCTATCTAAAGAATCTTTTATCCAAAGTCGGCATAGATCCCGAGCGCTTGGAGATGTATAACCTGTCAGCAGCGATGGGACCGAAATGGGCGGAGATCTGTACCGAGTTCACCGAAAGAATTCGGACGCTCGGACCTTCGCCGGTATGGGCAGCGGCATGCAAGAGCGAAGCAATGAAAAGGAGTGAGGAGCGATGATAGTAGGCGAGCAGAAGCCGTTCGATGAGATCTGGGAGATGGTCAGGAGCTTCAAGAAGGTCCTGGTCTTCGGCTGTAACACTTGTGTAGCCATATGCCATGCGGGCGGGGGCAAGGAAGCGGAGATCCTCGCTTCTCTGCTCCGTATGAAGGCCGTGCAGGAAGGCATGGATATGGAAATCAAGCATGCAGGCATAGAGAGGCATTGTGAGCCCGAGTTCTTTGAACCGCTGATGGAGGATGTCAGGACATACGACCTGGTGCTTTCGACCGCCTGCGGTGTCGGGGTCAATTTCCTTTCCGAGCGGATCGGCGATATCCCGGTTTATCCCGGAATCAACACCTCGTTCTACGGGGCCGTGCCGGCACCTGGTGTCTTCGAGGAGCTCTGCGCGGGCTGCGGTAATTGCATCCTCCACCTCACGGGCGGTATCTGCCCCGTTGCGCGCTGCTCCAAGACGCTCATGAACGGGCCCTGCGGCGGTACGAACAAGGGCAAGTGCGAGATCAGCCCTAACGTGGACTGCGCATGGTATCTCATCGTGGAAAGGATGAAAAGACTCGGAACGCTTGAGAAGCTCTCCGAGATCCAGCCGGCGCGCAACTGGTCGACTGCGCGGGACGGCGGTCCGCGAAGGGTCTCGCTTGAGCACATTCGTGAGTACGAGGATCAGGAAGCGCAGAAGTCCGAGACAGCCGGAGGTAAGAAATAATGAAGAGCGGAAGCAATCTGGAAAAAGTAATCGCGAGCGGACAGCCTGCAGTGACGGCCGAGTTAGGCCCTCCCATGAGCGCCGATGCCCACGAAGTTATTAAAAAGGCAAACATTCTTAAGGGACACTGTGACGCCGCAAACATCACCGACTGCCAGACAGCGGTAGTCCGCATTTCGAGTATCGCCGCAGCGGTATTGGCGTTGCGGGAAGGCCTTGAGCCGGTCATGCAGATGACCTGCCGGGATCGGAACCGCATCGCCATGCAGGCAGACCTGCTCGGTGCTTCCGCGCTTGGACTCAAGAACTGTCTCTGTATCGCCGGTGACCATCAGTCCTTTAGCGCCGCAGGAAGGTTGAAAGGACATCCCGGAGCGAAAAACGTCTATGATGTCGACACCTGCCAGCTCGTCGGCATTCTCAAGAAGATGCGTGATGAGGGGAAACAGGAGGGCGGTGATCCTCTCGAAGTAGCCCCGAAGTTCTTTGTGGGCGCCTCCTGGACACCCATGGGCGAACCGATAGACTTCAGGCCGATCAACCTCCTGAAAAAGGTGAACGCAGGCGCTGATTTTATTCAAACACAGGGCATCTACGATATCGAAGGCTTCCGCTCCCAGATGGAGAAGATCAGGAATATGGGACTCCACGAGCGCACGGCTATCCTCGGCGGCATCATCGTACCGAAGAGTGCGATGATGCTCAAATATATGGACTCCTCCGTGGCAGGCGTTTCTGTACCGAAGGCGCTCATCGACCGGATGAACAAGGCGAAAGAGACCGCAGGAGACGACAAGAAGAAGGCGAAGGAATTGCAGGAGGCGGAAGGGATCAAGATAGCGGTCGAACTCATCCGCCAGGTACTCGAAATCCCCGGAATAAAGGGTGTCCACATACAGGCCATCGAGTGGGAAACCGCCATGCCGGAGATCGTAAAAGCGGCTGGATTATATCCGCGGCCTGCCATTCCCTGAGGCGTGACCTGCCCGATGAGGACGCTTGTCCGTTATCCCTGTCCTCATCACCGCAAGATTACAGAGAGCATTACCGTATCAGACTTGTAAGGGTTCACGAGAGTCTCTCCTGATTTTACGCATCTCCTTGAGCGCCACCGCATACTGCTGACCTGTTGTGAATGGTTTTTATCCTGCGCCCCCTCTTAGAAGAACCGCACGTACATTGATAAACTGCGGGGAAAATGCTAAGATAGCGAATTCTTTTCTCAATCCTATGGACAAGAAAAAGATACAGGCAGGGGTCAGGCTGATCATAGAGGGCATCGGGGAGAATCCCGAGAGACCGGGGCTCCGGAAAACACCCGAGCGGGTGGCCGAAATGTTTCAGGAGATATTCTCAAGCCTCGGAGAGTCGCCGAGAGATTTGCTCACGCCGATGGAAGGCGAAAAACACGATGAGATGGTTCTTCTCAAGGAGATACCCTTCTATTCGGTCTGCGAGCATCACCTCCTCCCCTTTGCCGGTGAGGCTCACATCGCCTACATACCGGAAGGCGGAAGGATTGTCGGTATCAGTTCCCTTTCTCGGGCACTTGAGGTTTTCGCAAAAAGGCCGCAGGTGCAGGAACGACTCACAACACAACTGGCTGACCTCATCATGGAAAAACTGAGGCCGAAGGGATGCATGGTCATCCTCGATGCCGAGCATCTCTGCATGAGCATGCGAGGGATCAAGAAGCCGGGATCAAGGGTCGTCACTTCAGCGGTAAGGGGAATATTCAGAACGAAACAGAGCACGAGAGAAGAGACACTCGAACTCATCAAGAAAAAAGGCTAAAAGGAGGAAGAAGATGTCTGCAAAAGTCATCAGTGGTACGGAAATCGCCGCACAGATACGGGAAGAACTGAAGAAGGAAGTAGCCGAGATGAAGGAAAAGAGCGGCGTCGTGCCCGGACTGGTTACCATCCTGGTCGGAAAGAACCCCGCCTCGGTCAGCTATGTTACGGGCAAGCAGAAAACGGCCCATGAACTCGGGTTCCACTCGATTCAGGACGATCAGCCGGAAGACCTGTCCGAGGCCGATCTCCTCAAACTTGTCGAGAAATACAATAAGGACCCGAAGATACACGGCATTCTCGTTCAGCTTCCTCTGCCCAAGCATATCGATGAAAAGAAAGTCCTCACCGCCATCAACCCGGACAAAGACGTCGACTGCTTCCACCCGGTCAACGTGGGGCGTCTCATGATCGGGGGCAAGGAGGCGAAATTCTTACCCTGCACCCCTGCCGGTATCCAGGAGCTGATCGTACGTTCGGGCTTCGAGACCTCGGGCGCTGAAGTCGTCGTGGTGGGGAGGTCGAATATCGTCGGCAAACCCATTGCGATGATCATGCTCCAGAAGGCAAAGGGGGCGAATGCTACCGTCACGATCGTCCATACCGGCTCGAAGAATCTCGAGTTCCACTGCAAGCGTGCCGATATCCTCATCGTCGCAGCGGGTGTTCCGCACCTTGTGAAACCTGAATGGATCAAGCCCGGTTCCTGCGTTATCGATGTCGGTGTGAACCGTGTCGGTGAGAAGATCAGCGAGAAGACCGGCAAACCCGTGCCGATCCTGCGGGGAGACGTGGACTTCGACAAGGCCAAGGAGATTGCAGGTGCCATCACCCCAGTACCGGGCGGCGTCGGACCGATGACCATTACCATGCTCATGAAGAACACGGTAGCATCGGCGAAGATACAGGCCGGACTGTAATTATGTAAAGCAAAGCGGAAGATCTTTGAACTATTATAAAAAAACAATGTCAGCACCGGAGGGATACATGAAGAGGATTCTATCTGTAGTCTTGATTCTGTCAATCGCCTTCATCTTCGCCTGTACAAAGGCGCCGGAAGGGCAGAAGGCGCCCGTTTCGGGATATCTCGCCAAAGTCGGTTCCGCGACGATAACGCCCGACGACCTTAGCAGGGAAATGAAAGGGCTTCCTGAACAGATACAGAAGATGTTTGCGGGCCCGGCGGGGACCGAAAAGTTCGTAGACGAACTAGTCAAGAAGGAGATGCTCTACCAGGAGGCAAAAAAGAAGGGTCTCGAAAATAGCGATGATTACAAGAAGAAGCTTGAGGACTTCAAGAAACTCACCCTCATCGGCACTCTGCTCCAGAAAGAGGTGGAGGAGAAGGCTAAGGTGAGTGACAAAGAAGTAAGAGACTATTATGATGCACACAAGAATGAGCTCACCGCAAACAACCAGGTAAGGGCGAGTCACATCCTTGTGAAGACCGAGGATGAAGCGAATAAGATCATGGAACAGCTCAAGAAGGGCGCTGACTTTGCAAAGCTCGCCAAGGAGAAATCCATTGACAAAGGCTCTGCCGCTAACGGCGGAGATCTCGGCTACTTCTCGAGGGGCCAGATGGTGCCGGAATTTGAGAAAGCTGCCTTCGCCTTAAAAAAGGGGGAGATCGGCGGACCTCTCAAGACTCAGTACGGTTACCATATTATAAAGGTGACGG
>DASPUT010000157.1 GCA_035622735.1 Thermodesulfovibrionales bacterium
AGAAAACAGATAAAGACATCACTCGCTCCGGGTTCCCGTGTCGTGACTGAGTACTTGAGGAAAGCCGGACTGCTGCCCTACCTGGAAAAGCTCGGCTTTTTTGTCTCGGCTTACGGCTGCACGACCTGTATCGGTAACTCCGGTCCGCTCGATGCCGGTGTCGAGGAAACGATTATCCGGAATGATCTCGTCTGCGCCGCGGTGCTCTCGGGCAACCGCAACTTCGAGGCGCGCATCCATCCCAATATTCGGGCCAACTTCCTCATGAGCCCGCCCCTGGTCGTTGCTTACGCGATTGCGGGCATGATACTGAGGAATATCGAGACCGAGCCGCTCGGCACCGGCAGTGACGGCAAGCCGGTCTATCTCAGGGACGTCTGGCCCAGCAGCGCCGAGGTGTCCGGCGTGATGCCTTACGCCACGGACCCGGAAATCTATCGGCGCCTCTATTCGGACCTGACGAAAGACAACGCATTATGGAACAGGGTATCATCCGTTTCGTCCGAAATTTACACATGGCCGAAGTCGACCTACATCGCCGAGCCGCCGTTCTTTGACGGCTTTACGATGCGGCAGGACAAGACCGGCGACATCCTTGCTGCGCGTGCGCTCGGTATTTTCGGCGACTCCCTCACCACCGACCACATCAGTCCGGCGGGCGCTATCAAGGAGACATCCCCCGCCGGAAGGTATCTGAGCGAACAGGGCGTGGCGAGGAAGGATTTTCAGAGCTATGGGACCCGCCGGGGGAATCACGAGGTCATGATACGCGGTACCTTTGCCAATGTGCGCATCAAGAACCTCATGATCCCGCAGAGAGATGACGGAACCCGCGTGGAGGGCGGCCTCACCCTGTTCCAGCCGTCCGGGGAGCAGATGTCCATTTATGACGCGGCGATGCGATATAAGGGACAGGGCACGCCGGTTGTCGTCTTCGGCGGCGAAGAATATGGTACCGGTTCGTCACGCGACTGGGCGGCAAAAGGCACACAGCTCCTCGGCGTGAGGGCGGTCATCGCGAGAAGCTTCGAGCGTATCCACCGTTCGAACCTTATCGGGATGGGCGTGCTGCCGCTTCAGTTCAAGGGTGATGATTCGGCTCAGACACTCTCCATCAGCGGGGATGAGGAGTTCGATATTTGCGGTCTCGAAGAACTCAAGCCGCAGCAGGAAGTCGGCCTGTTGATCAAACGCAAGGGCAGCGCTAAAAGGGAAGTGAAACTCCTTTTGCGTATCGATACCGCCATCGAAATTGATTATTACCGGCATGGGGGAATTCTTCCCTTTGTGCTTCGTGAATTAATCGCCCGGGCGTAATGCCCTTCGTGTCGGGTCTCAGAGGCGAGATTGAGGTGGAGACGTTACTATCATGACTGCGCTTTCGCACAGGGAGCATGTCGGGAGAATGGTCTGCATCTGTTCCGAAGGTGAAAGAGGAATAAACAACGGACGGCAAGAGGAGGTCAGCAATGGGGAGGTATGAAGAAATCTTTCAGAGGAGCATTCGGGACCCTGAGAAGTTCTGGGGTGAGGCTGCGGAGGCCGTCTCCTGGTACAGGAAATGGGACAAGGTCCTGGATGATTCGAACAAGCCGTTTTACCGCTGGTTTTCGGGCGGCGAACTGAACACCTGCTACAACGCACTCGACCGGCACGTCGAAAACGGACGGGCGGATCAGGTCGCCCTCATCTACGACAGTCCGGTCACGAACACCATCGAGAAGTTCACATTCATGCAGCTGCGTGATAGGGTAGCCCGGTTCGCGGGCGCGCTGAAAGGGCTCGGCGTCGGAAAGGGAGATACGGTTCTCATCTATATGCCTATGATTCCCGAGGCTGCCGTTGCGATGCTTGCCTGCGCCCGACTCGGAGCCATCCATTCCGTCGTCTTCGGCGGGTTCGCACCCCACGAGCTCGCGATCAGGATAGACGATGCAAAACCGAGGGTCATTATCTCTGCCTCAGGTGCGCTTGAAGGGAAACGCCTCATCGAATACAAGCCGATGATTGATAAGGCGTTCGAACTCGCCTCACACAAACCGGAGAAGTGTGTGCTCTTTCAGCGGCATCTTGTCAAGGCCCCCCTTATTCCGGGCCGCGACGTCGACTGGGAAGACCTTGTCTCGACTGCCGCGCCGGTAGATTGCGTGCCGGTCAAGGCGACAGACCCGCTCTATATCCTCTATACATCCGGCACAACCGGGGTGCCAAAGGGAATCGTGCGCGACAACGGCGGCCACGCCGTGGCACTCAGATGGAGTCTCGAACACATCTATGATACGAGGCCCGGGGAAGTCTACTGGGCCGCGTCCGATGTGGGATGGGTCGTCGGCCACTCCTACATCGTCTATGCGCCGCTCATCACCGGTTGCACCACTGTTCTCTATGAAGGCAAGCCGATAGGCACCCCTGACCCGGGCGCGTTCTGGAGGGTCATCTCTCAGCATAAGGTCAAGACCCTCTTCACCGCTCCGACCGCCTTCAGGGCGATAAAGAAGGAGGACCCGAAAGGCGAATATATCGGAAAATACGACCTCTCAAACTTCAGATATCTCTTCCTTGCAGGCGAGCGGCTCGATCCGGATACCTATCACTGGGCGCACAATCTTCTGAAGAAGCCGGTCATCGACCATTGGTGGCAGACCGAGACGGGCTGGCCGATCACGGCGAATTGCATGGGGATAGAGGAGTTCCCGATTAAACCGGGCTCCTCGACAAAGCCCGTCCCGGGCTTCGACGTCCAGATCCTCGATACCTCGGGTAAGGTTCTCGGGCCGAAACAGGAAGGCCTCGTTGTGGTGAAGCTTCCGCTTCCACCGGGCACACTGCCGACGCTCTGGAATTCGGATGAACGGTTTCTCCAGTCCTATCTCAACATGTTTCGTGGTTACTATTTCACCGCCGATGGGGGCTATAGAGACGAAGACGGCTATGTCTTTATCATGGGCCGCGTAGATGACGTCATCAATGTCGCTGGTCACCGTCTCTCAACGGGGGAGATGGAGGAGATCATCGCAACGCATCCTGCCGTCGCCGAATGCGCGGTCATCGGTGCCGCCGACTCCCTGAAGGGGCAACTCCCTCTCGGTTTCGTGGTCCTGAAGGCGGGAGAGCATATGACTTCGGAAGAAGTCAGGAGAGACCTGGCACAATTGATACGGGATGAGATCGGTCCGATCGCCTGCTACAAGGACTCGGCTGTTGTCGCACGGCTTCCGAAAACACGCTCCGGCAAGATATTGAGGGGCACCATGCGCAAAATCGCCGATGGGGAAGATTACCGGGTTCCTTCGACGATCGATGATCCGGCGATTCTGGAGGAGATCGAGTCAGCCCTGAAAGGGATCGGCTACGCACGGCGGGGGCATGGAGAGGCAGCATCATGAAGTGCCGAAAGGACCCGTCGGTTTTCCCCTGAAAAAAGGTCATGAAGCAAGGACTGCGAATAGGTGACTTTGAGCTCTTCTGGCTCCGTGGCGGGAGGTTCGCACTCGATGGCGGCGGGATGTTCGGCGTCGTCCCGAGGGTGCTCTGGGAGAAGAAGTACCCTCCCGAGCCGGAGGACCGGAACTATGTGCCCGTCTCAGCGTCGCCTATACTCGTCAGGACGGGTGACACGTTCGCCCTCATAGGGTCGGGCATCGGGAACAAACTCGATGAGAAACAACGGAAGATATTCAGGGTCAAGGAAGGGTGGCACATTCTCGAAGACCTGAGAGATCTCGGAATCGCACGTGAAGACATTCGTTTTGTCATTCTGACCCACTTTGATTGGGACCACGCGTCAGGTGTAACGATGAGGGAGAGCGGAGATCGCATCGTCCTCACCTTTCCGAGGGCCCGTCACATCGTCCAGCGGGAGGAATGGGAGGATGCGTTGAATCCGAACAGACGGTCGGTCAATACCTATTGGCCGGTCAATTACGCCGCCCTGAGAGAGAACGGAAACCTCGGACTTGCGGACGGGGAAAAAGAGATAATCCCGGGACTGAGAGTCGTCCGCACGGGCGGTCACACCAGGGGGCATCAAATAGTCCTTATCGAATCACGCGGACAGAAGGCCCTTCACCTCGGGGATCTCCTGCCGGTCCATGTCCAGTTCAATCCGCTCTGGATTACCGCCTTCGACAATTATCCGATGGACTCGATAAGCCAGAAAGAGATCTGGCTGGCTCAGGGGGTAAAGGACGGGGCATGGTTCACCTTTTACCACGACCCCCTGCTGCGCGCCTGCAAGTTCGACGAAAAGGGCGATGTCGTCGAGAGATGGAGCGGTGGCGGCTCATGAGACGCTGCGGTCTATGACGGAGCGATTGTGGAGGTGAGTCTCACCTTTTCTCTGAAAAGAAATGCCTCGGGAGATATTTCGGCATAAGCGATGTATCCGTCTGTCTCTCTTCCTAAGACGTTTTTCACCCTCACCTCACAATGGGAGACGCATCGCGATCAAAGGGGTTCGTCCGTATCGCGAGCGAAAAGAGGAACGGATAATTGTCCTTTAGATGTTTCATATAGTCGAGCCACTCATGGACCAGCAACGCATACGCCCTCCTCACATCGACCCCGATATGGGCACGGTCCGTATCGGGCAGGTGCTCCACATCTTTCCTGAATGAGAGTTCCTCGACAAGGTGAAAGACCGCCAGCAGGAGTTCGGTAAAAGATTCGTGCTCGAGCAGGTTGGGGTTTTCGAGCAGTCGGAGAAGGAACTCCCTCCTCTCCATGAGGAAGGTCCGTAAATCTGCCAAATCTATCTTCTGAATGCCGATCTCGTATTCGTAATTCTTTAGGCGTCTCGACATCCCGATAAATTCCCTGTCCGACCAGTTGTTCGTCACCACAAGATCCTTCCTCACCCGCTCGATTCCGGGGTCGCTTTCGGAGAAACGGCTCAGCAGATCCCGCCCGGCCTCGCTGAAGAAGACCCCTATGACCATGTTCAGTTTCTCGAGCCTCGAACGCTTCTCCCTTTCGTTCAGCAAACGGTGGATGATCAGGGTGACGAGAAGGACCTGAATCGGGACAAAGGCGAGGTCTTGAAAGAAGTAAAAGAACGTGTCGCGCGGGGCGTGAAAGATCGCAATCTCCGCAACGTAGAGGATGACGGATAGCGCGATGAATAGGATACCCGATATAATAAGCCATCTGAACCGTTTCATATGCCTCACCCCCTGCTGACTTCGACGGCGCGTTACCCGTCCGTCTATTATACGAACATTTTCGGAAAAAGAGACTCTTTCCCTTGCAAGAGGACCGAAGCCGGTTGTCTCACCCTACGAGACCGACGAAATGATACTGGTATGCCACTCTTTCTCACTCCTTAAAGAGCCATGTCGAAAGGTACCTCTCGCCGGTATCAGGAAGGATAACGACGATGAGCCTTCCCTCGTTTTCATCCCGCTTCGCAATTTCTAGGGCCGCCCAGAGTGCGGCTCCGCACGAGATGCCCCCGAGGATCCCTTCCTCCTTTGCGAGGCGCCTCGCCATGATCCCGGCATTTTCATCGGTGACCCTGATAATCTCGTCAATAATCTCTCTGTTGAGAATATCGGGGACAAACCCGGCCCCTATTCCCTGGATCTTGTGGGGACCGGGATTTCCCCCGGACAGGACCGGAGAGGTTTCCGGCTCAACCGCTATCGCCCTAAATCCTGCCTTCCTCTTCTTCATCACTTCGGCGACACCTGTTATGGTTCCCCCCGTTCCGACACCGGCCACGAGAATGTCGACCTTTCCGTCCGTATCTTTCCAGATCTCTTCGGCGGTCGTCTTCCTGTGAATTTCGGGGTTGGCCGGGTTCTTGAACTGCTGAGGCATAAAGGCGTCGGGAGTAACATTCACGAGTTCCTCGGCCTTCTTGACCGCGCCCTTCATCCCCTCTGCGCCGGGGGTCAGGACGAGCTCCGCACCGAATATCTGGAGGAGGTGCCTCCTCTCGATGCTCATCGTTTCCGGCATGGTGAGGATCAGTCTGTACCCTTTTGCTGCAGCCGCAAAGGCCAACGCGATGCCGGTATTTCCGCTCGTCGGTTCGATAATCACCTTTCCCTTCGTAAGGAGTCCTTTTCTCTCCGCGTCTTCTATCATCGCCACCCCGATGCGGTCTTTTACGCTCGAAAGCGGGTTGAACGATTCCAATTTGGCAAGGACTTCCGCCTTCGCCCCCTTCACGATCTGATGTAACCTCACGAGCGGGGTATTCCCTATCGTCTCTGTTATGTTGTCGAATATCCTCGACATAAAGACCTCCTCTTTTCCGTTTCTATGAACTAACCGCCTCGAGATACTCTGACGGCGGAGCACCATCGTTCAATCAATCCGTCTTCAGCCGATCTCGTTCTCCTTCGGCGGCACGATGCAGAGGAAACCGAGCGGTTCATCACCGATGGGAGTAAGCTGATGGACCTCATCGGGAGCGATATAAACGGCATCGCGGGGGCCGACTTCTACCTCCTCTTCTCCGAGCAAGATGCGGGCCCTCCCGTGAAGAATAAAGATGCCGTGGTCATGGGGGTGGTTCTCCAGGGCGGTCCAGCCGCCCGGCTCCACACGGAAGTAACGGATGATGAACTGTTGTGCGCCGTCTGCCTTCCCGATAAGGACCTTCCCGTCGGCATTCTTCGTCCTATCCTTCTTGTAGCCGCGGGGGATGGCACCTTCCCAGTTATAGTCGCCCTCTTCCCCCGTGTAACGATGAATTACACCCATACAAATCCTGTCTCCTTCCCCGAAAAGGTTATCGGCCCCTTCACACTATTTCTGCAGCCGCTTCTGTTCCGTAATCTCATCATAAAAATACCGGACATTCTCGCCCAGGTCATCCGATCGTGAATAGAGGGAGCCGCCGACAAGGAGGATGACATCCTCTCCGTAAAAACGCGCCGTTTCAGCGATGGTATCGAGATGCATTCCTCCTGCCGGGGTCGGAAATGACCGTTTCAGATGATACTGATCGTCCGTCAGGGAATGAGCTATGGCCGAGCAGGTCTCTCTGTCAAAATGAAACCTGCCGCCGAAATTCGGATAGACGGAACAATCAACTCCGATGAGCCTGAAGAATTTTCCGAGGATAACTTCGGGACTTATCCCCTGATCACCATGCGTAAAGAGATTGCCGCTGAAGGAAGGATGAGACATGAGCGGTTTGTCTATCCAATCGCACCCGGCGATGTATCGCACCGTGTCCGGGCCGACGAGAAAGGGAGAGACGAGGAACCCGCCCACGCCGGCTTCGAGCCCGAATTCTATGTTCTTCATGATCCGCTCAAAGCTGTCCGTGACGTTCGGGAAGTAGAGGGCCCTCTTACCGGTCTTCCCCTCTGCCTTTGCGACGGCCTCCATGCACCTGGACACCCTTTCACGAAATCCGCAGAACGGAAAATCAACGAGCCCGTGGTCGTCTTTAATAATGTCTATGCCGCTCAGGGAGAACCGATAACAGAATGCCCCTATCTGATCGGCAGATGTGCCTATCGGCTTCAAGGCCGTTGCGATGAGCGGCCGGCCGAATACCCCCGCGTCCTTCCGTATTCCTTCTATCCCGAACTTCGGCCCCCTGAATGCCCGGACAAAGTCTTTCGAGAAATTGATACCGGTTATTTTGATACCGGGCTTGAACGAGATATTCCCGTAAAGCAGGTTCATGAATTGCGGGACCTGAAAACCCGTAACGATCTCGGGATAGGCGATCCTCACGAGGTACCGGCTTATGTCGCCGCTACCGGTCTTCTCAATCGAAATCACCTTGCCGACGATCTCATCGAATATCCGCTCCTCCCGTACGACCGACCTCGGGACTTCCACTGTCTGCTCAAGCGCAATCTCCTCGGATACCTTTTCGATATCGTGAGATGGTGCGGTAATGACGTAGGTGACCGTTATTCTCTTATCATCCGTCATAGTCAATTCTAACTTTTTTTCACCGGTGTCGTAAAATCCCCGTCTCCCTGTAAGGGGAGAGACGGGACATGTTCCAGTGGTATCCGGTCTTCAGCATCGATTGACTAGGAGGTAATCATCCTGTATAGTAATTATCCACATGGAAAAGACGGAAAAGATCATGCTCTTCACCCGCGACCCTTCTCTTGAGAAAGAGCTGTCGGAGATCATCCCGAAGGGCCTGAAGGTCTCGTCCCAGGTCTCGGCCTGCGAAAGCGCCTTCGTCTTTTTCGATATAGACACGATCCGGCCCGGCCGCATAGGGGAACTTCAGGAAAATAATTTTGTCATCGCGGTCACACGGCAGAAGAGGACGGAGCTGGCGATGGTTGCCACAACCTTTGGGGCCTATGAGATCGTCCATCGTCCGCTTTTGCGTGATACCGTTGTCGGTCTGCTTCAGGACCTGCGCGACTTCGGGGACGAGATAAGAAAGACGATCCCCGTCGCAAGTCTCCCTCCGACACCGACATGCGCCATCGTCGGACAGTCGCCCCTCATCATGGACGTATGCAAAAAACTGGCACGGTTATCGCAGGTCGATGCCCCTGTCCTCATCACCGGAGAGACGGGGACCGGCAAGGAGCTTATCGCCGAATCGATAGCGCAGCTATCGGCACGCTTCGGGAAGCCCTTTGTCATTGTCAATTGCGCCGCCGTCCCCGATACGCTCCTCGAATCGGAACTCTTCGGGTTCGAGAAGGGATCATTCACCGGTGCCCTTGCCGCCAAGGAAGGAATGCTCAAGATCGCCGACGAAGGATGCGTCTTTTTCGATGAGGTGGGCGAACTGCCTCTTCCCCTGCAGGGAAAACTCCTCCGCTTCCTCCAGACCCAGACGTTCTATCCGCTCGGCAGCACAAGAGAGGTCCAGGTCAACGTGCGTGTCATCTCGGCCACGAATAGGGACCTCCCGGGAATGGTCAGGGAAGGGAAATTCAGGGAGGATCTCTATCACCGATTACGGGTCACCGCGATTCATATACCCCCTCTCCGCGAACACAAGGAGGACATCCTCCCTCTCATTCAGTTCTTCGTCAACCGCTACCGGCATACCGCCCCGAGGCAGGTGAAAGGCATCACAAAGGCCTTTTTCAAGAGGATGTCCTCCCATGACTGGCCCGGAAACATCCGTGAACTCGAAAATACGATACGCTCCGCCCTTGCGCTGAGCAAGACGAACTTCCTCTCGACCCATGAACTGAGAGAATTCGCTGAGCGCCCGCTTTCGAAGGGCCGACCCGCCTTATCCGAGGGCATCGCTTCGGCGGTCATCCCTTTCGTGAGGGAAGCGATAGCAAGAAAGGAGAGGAACATCTTTGAGAGGGTCCACAGCGAAGTGGATAAATCCCTGCTCGAATATGTCTTGGCCTACACGAAGGAAAATCAGTCCGAAGCCGCGCGCATCCTCGGCATCAACCGCCTCACCCTCAGGAAAAAACTGAGGTACTGAGCCGGACGCTCCGGCAGATATCTGTCTTGGAAGCATTTCTGTTTCCCCGTGTTAAAAAACTTTTCATAACCGGGCATCGGTGGGGTTCATGCATCTGAATCATGCGCGAACTGATTCTAAGACGTCCAATGGTTCCGACAGGACAAAGTGTTTCTCACGCTCTTTGAGCCAGTCCGGAAGCGCAGACATCAGGGATGGCTTATAGAAGAAAGAACACCCTAATTCCTTAATCATCTCTTCGTATGTCCCCGCCATGTATGCCGACATGATGATTTTATTCTCAGCTCCCAACCTGCACCCTCTCTCCTTCTGACGTCTCAACAGTTCAGCTCCCGTCATTCGTGGCATATGAAGGTCTGTGATAACAATATCAGCGCACCCCAGCGACTTGTCACAACTCTCAGCGCCTCTCTCATAGAGTGGGCAGGTGATAGGTTCCGTATAAGAAAACACCTCATATCCCTTCAATTTGAAGAAATCCTCCAGAGTCCTGATAATAGCAATGTTATCGTCAAAGATGAGAACTCTCGGCTTTCTCATTCGTCTTTCCACGTGCAATCTGTCACTCCCTGGTTATAGTATTTTCGCGATCCATGGAGATCTTTGCTCCTGCCTCGATGTATTGAGAACCTTTTTTTACCCATATCACCTTTGCTTTTTTACCCTTAAGATCAGGCACCGTGTGCTTCTTTATTGTTATGGTCTGTCCTTCTTTCACAATTGCTCCGGTCAGGAAACCAAAACCTTCTGAAGACATGTCAAGCGTGATACCTTCAAAGGTTTCTCTTGATTTCATACCAATGCAGAATTGGAACTTAGCGAGAATCCCGCGACGGGCATTATTTCTTTTCTTCTTCTCCACCTTCGCCCTTTATCCTGCCTCCCAAGAACTTCGAGTTACGCGATGCCTATTTCTTATGACAGGATATGCACCGAGAGTCGTCTGTCATTTGGGCCTTCTGTCTTTCCTGGGTCCTCTCCAGCCCTTGTCCATGGCACTTAAAACAATCCCTGAAACCCAGTTCCTCATGCATCTTGACCATCTTCGGATTTTTGCTGTGGCAAACATTGCAGCCGTGGGCCTCACGGCTGGTCGGCGTAATACACGCGGCGCTCACAAATACGAAAAACAATAATGTTTTCATATAAAACTATAGAAATCTTTACTGTATCCTGAGTATGATTTATATCATAGATTCGTGCCTGCGATTTATTCATAAAATCTACAAATAGTAGTGCGTGGTTCTTCAGTCGGTCAATTTTCGCTCGTAAATTATTGGACAATGTCTCTAAGGTCAGATGCTGGCAAGCATATATTTTCTTGTATTCTTAATTCTCGTAGTCATAAGTGGCGAGATTCAGACCAATCTTCCTTGCATAGTCGTAAACAGGCTCGTAATCTTCATCCGCTGTGACGATAAATCGCCGGGCGCCAAAATTCTTCATAACAATTCTGCCGTCCCGATCATCAGCCATGGTTAAGAGGACACCTTTCAGTTTGTTCTTGATGGAATCACTGAGCTCCTTTCTGACTGCCAGGCTATTTTCCGGCAAATCAGGCGAGGCTTCAAGAATAATAAGGTCATTCGTTATTCTGCTATCGGTCTTTGCCATCCTCTCATATACCGTATTTTTGGCGGCCCCTATATCCGCCTTTCCATTGAGAACATCTTTTATTGCATTGCCATGGGTGCCTGCAAAATAAGACTCCTTGAAGTAACCTTTGTAATCGTTAATCCCGTGTTCCTTAAAATATGCCAAAGGAAGAAGGTATCCGGCTGTAGTAGCCTTATCCACAAAAACAAATCTTTTTCCCTTCATGTCCTTTGCCGCTCTTATGCCGCTGTCTCTCCTCACAAAAATTACGCCATGATAGGTCGACAGGAAGTCAAAATACTCGGGCCTTGCAAGAACTTGAAGCCCTAATTTTGAATGTGCCAGTGCATAGGCAAAACTTCCCAAAAAGGCCCCGTCCAGATGAAGAGACAGGAAATTATCAATGATATTGCCGTACGCTGGCAGAACCTTCAGGTTTACTTTCATGCCGATCTTCGTGGAGATATAATCGGCGAGGGGTTGATACCTCTCCATCTCCTGAAATACATCCTGTTCCGGCACAAGGCCGATCTTGAGGACTTTTTCTTCGGGTAGTTTCCCTTGCGGCGTAGAGGTTGTCTTGCTACAGCCCGTCAAGAGACACAGGGAAAGGCACATTATCAAAAAAAATATCTGCATGATAAAATAAATTTAACAGCTTGTTTGTTCGATTGCAAGAGTCAATGAGGTATCTGTTCCTACCCGTTATCCGCCAATAGACTTTCTCATATTTTTTCCGAACTTAACAGTCGATAAGATTGGCAACTTGACCACAACTCGTCGATGGATTCGCCGAAGCATTCCGACGGCAGTGGACAAGGGTTTCCGTTTGAAAATACAAGTCAGTAATTCTGTTTACAAGAGCTGTCAATGCCAATAATGACTATTGCAGATTCAATCCGTCAAGGCATCTTTATGCCCTTGGCCCTATCTACATTCTTTGCATTCCTCATGTTCACGTCAGTGAGGTCGACGCCCGTAAGGTCGGCACCTTCGAGATCGGCCATGCTCAGGTTCGCACCGGTCAGCACTGAATCTTGCAGGTTCGCATCAATTAAGGAAGTCTTCCTCATATACACACCGGTCAGATCGGCCTTGCGGAGATCTGCCTTGTTCAGCCACGCGTGGTCTAATTGGGCCTTGCTCAAGTTGGCCTTACTCAGATTGGCCTGAGTGAGGTCGGCATAGCTCAGCTTGGCTCCACTCAAATCTGCTTCACTCAAATCCGCTTCATTCAAAGAAGCCCGAATGAGATTCGCTCCGCGTAGATTCGCCTTTCTCAGGTTCACCTTGTTCAAGATTGCGTTTTCCAAATTCATTCCCGCGAGGTCCAATCCGCTCAAGTCTTTTCCCGTGAGGACAAAGCTCTTTTTCAGCGTCTCTTTGACCTGTTCCGCAGTCAATCTTTCATCTTCCGAGGTGACAGCTGAACCGGGAAATCCATCAGACGTTTTTGCTGCGGCACAGCAGACGAGAATAAAGCCGATAAAGACAAATAGACTCAGCAATTCAGATTTCTGAGACATACCGTTCCTCTCACCTATCAGGAGTACCGTTCACCATTATAGCATGTGTACCCTGCCAAATTTTCCGGAAGGAGCAGCCTCCTCCCTCGTGAAAACATTTTTTATTTTCTGGAAAAAAGATAGTCGAGGAAGAATAAACATTACTTCATGAAGAAAGAATAACCTTATTTTAATTGTAATTTCATTTACTAATTGTAATTTAAGAGTGTCTCTATCAAGGTCAGCGCTTGTAATACCTTTATTGAGGATGAAATTGCTGACAAGAAGAAAGCTTTCGGACCGTTTCATCATCCTCATGAGCTGCGTGACATGGATTGTCCCGAAAGAAGGAGGCAAAAGAATATGTCGTCAGCGAGCCCGGCAATGCGCGATGCACAACCTGCGATATCGAGGTGGCTTCATCATTCCCTGTTCCGCATTCTCTTTTTGTCAGTGCTAACCCTGTGGATATTTGTTCATGGAGAAAATGCCTACCCGGCACAGGCAACAGTATCATGGATACCCCCAACCACCAACACGGATGGCACGGCATTGACAGATCTTGCCGGCTACAAAGTCTATTACGGAACGGTTTCATGGAGTTACTGACAGGACGTCAATGTCGGAAACGTGACGACCTTCACGGTTTCAAACCTGACGGGTGGATTTACCTACTATTTCGCGGTTGCCGCCTACGACACATCAGGAAATCAGAGCACTTACTCCAATGAGGTGAGTTGGACAATACTTCAGCAGTATACACTTCTCATAAGCGAGACTGGAAGTGGTTCTGGAACCGTAACCAGTTCTCCATCCGGCATTAACTGCGGCACCAGCTGTTCAGGGGCATACAACCAGGGCACCGTAGTAACCTTGACGGCCTTGCCGGCGACAGGTTCGGCGATGTCCGGATGGTCGGGGGGAGGCTGCACCGGTACCGGGACATGCTCACTCACCGTGAATGCAAATACAACGGTAACGGCGACGTTTGGGATTACAGCCTATACCATTACCGCCACTGCGGGAGCAGGCGGCACAATCAGTCCCTCCGGTGCTACGGCAGTCAATAGCGGGGCGAGCCAGACATTCACGATCACCCCCAACACGGGCTATAGCGTTGCCGGGATAACTGTCGATGGCTCTTCGGTGGGCAAGGTCTCTAGCTATACCTTCAGCAATGTTACCGCCAACCATACGATAACCGCCACCTTTGTCAATGACCAGGTTCCGGGCGCCTCAATGTACACGATATGGCCCGCCTCTGCAATTCCCGTAGTCGCGGACTCAGGTCCGAGTAAACCGGTTGAACTGGGAGTTAAGTTCCGGGTAGATTCGAACGGCACGATTATCGGCATTCGCTTCTACAAGGCGAGTGCCAATACCGGCACCCACGTGGCCAACCTCTGGACGAGTGGCGGAACGAAGCTGGCCACCGCCACCTTCACCAGTGAGACCGCCTCGGGATGGCAGCAGGTGAACTTCTCGGCGCCCGTTATAGTCACTGCAAATACCGTCTATGTGGCGTCTTACCACACGAATGTGGGCCACTTCAGTGACGATCGGAACTACTTCAAGGGCAAGGGCGCGGACAACCCGCCGCTCCAGGCGCTGGCCAACGGAGTGTCCGGCTTCAACGGCGTGTATGCCTATGGATCCACCGGCATTTTTCCCAGAAATGGATGGAATAGTTCCAACTACTGGGTGGATGTCGTCTTCCAACCATGACAAGGCGTGCCGATAACAGGGACAACCGAAGGAGTCCGCGCGTGGTGAACGATGGGGGCAAATGCGCTTACCATCGGAACCGCTAAATCAGGCGGCAGACTTAGATACCGTCTCTTAATTTTCCGGAGTGGGAACGGTTTCGCCTTCGACACGACGGAACTGCGAATCAATCGTTTCTTCGGCCCACTCCTCTGAAGAACACGACCCGCATTTAGAATACGTCAACTGGTCAGCATGGCATTTAGTGTCGCCCGGCTTGTTCTCCTACGGCATGTGTGATATGATGAGCAAATAATGAAGGCGACTCATGAGCGCGCTTGAAATTGCCCTTATCGCGTTTGCAGGCATCTTCGGCGGAGTGCTGCTCGGCATGTTCCTCCGGAGTCTTCTGCCCGAGCATCATGTGAGTGAGGATTCCCGGGATGTCATGAAGCTGGGGACCGGCATGATCGCAACGATGGCAGCTCTCATTCTCAGCCTCTTAATCTCATCGGCAAAGGGCACGTTTGACGCAGTAAATAACGGACTCAGGCAGGCCAGTGCAAAGATTGTCCTGCTCGATCGCACCCTGGCCCGCTACGGGCCCGAGACAAAGGAAGCCCGCGATATTCTCCGCCGGTCCGTTGCAGCGACGATTGAGCGGATATGGCCGACAAAGCGTTCGATGGAGGTAGCAAAGGCCGCCAAGGAGTCGGGCGGTTTTGAAGAACTCAACCAGGAACTCCAGCGGTTGTCGGCCCGGAACGAAGAGCAGCGCCGACTCCAATTACGCTCTTTGGAGATCATCGGTGAAATTTCGGAAACGCGGCTCCTCATCATGGAGCATGTCGGGCAGAGTTCGTTCCCCATGCCGCTCCTCGTGCTGCTCGTCTGCTGGTTTACCATCATCTTTCTCAGCTTCGGCCTGCTCTCCTCCCCCAATACGACGGTATTTGTAGTCTTATTTATCTGCGCGCTGTCTGCCGCGAGTGCGCTCCTTCTCCTTCTCGAGCTGGACCAACCCTTCGGTGGGTTAATCAGGATTTCGAGTGCTCCGCTGAAGGACGCCCTCGCACACCTCGGGCAGCAGATCTAAGTCCCAACGGTGCGGGATGGTCTCACGTGATGAATCAGCCCATTCACAACAGACTGCCTGAGAGCTACGTTGTTGTCGGCTGCTATCCCTCGAAATACCGCGGTGTCACTTTCTTGCGTCCGGCAACACGCTGATAGACTTCGCCGGGATGTCCGAGGGCGATGACCGCATGAATTTCCTCCTCCGACGGAATTCCGATAGACCGCCGGATCGAAGGATTATGCTTCATGGCTGCAACGGCATATCCGATGAGGCAGGAGCCGAGTCCCATGCTGTGGGCAGCAAGCAGGATATTTTGTGTCGCGAGCAAGGCATCCTCGGCAGGACAACTCGCGCCCGCTCTAGATCCGACAAGAATCGCAGCCGTGCTGTCATGAAAGAGCCGGTCTCTGCCCGACCCATGCCACTCTTCAAGGGCCTCCTTAACCTTCCGGTAATAGCAACGGTAATAGGCATCGAGTTCTCCCCTGCCCATCAGTTTGAGGAACAAACGGAGCATAGTCTTCTCCGCTCTTGTGTTTAGCCTCGCGAAAAATAACGCGATCTGCCCTGCGAGGGATGCCACCGCTTTCCTCGTCGGCAAAATGGTGAAGGTCCAGGACTGACTGTTCGTTCCGGAAGGCGCAGTGATACCGATCTTCATGAGGTCTTCGAGCATGACCCGGTCTACGGGCTGGTCGGTGAAGCAGCGGCAGGACCGGCGCGAGGCCATGAGCCGCACCAAAGCGGACGTGCTATAGCTTCCGGGAGGAAGCCACCGGTGATCCGCGACGAACGTGGCATACCGAGACATCTCTTCATCGATCGCGGCGACGCGGATCGCCTCATGAGGACAGACTGCCTCGCAATGTCCGCAGGAGAGCGATTCTGCTTCCGAGACAGCCGCCTTCCCCCCCACGAGTGAAATCGTTCCTGTCGGGCAAACGGTTACGCATAACCCGCACCCGTCGCAAAGATCTTGATCAATTACTATCCTGTTGCCTTCCATCCGCGTCTTCTCAATGAGTATCTATGGTCCCGTCCTATGATAACACCGTCGTCAGATCATTCCCAATTCCTTTTCGACACCCCTCTTGTTCAGACACGGGACTATTTCAGAAAGAGGAAGAATCCGTTCGCGAAATAGAAGATACCGACGAGGCCGGTCACGAGGCCGGCTATCCAGACAGGTCTCTTCTTCAGCAGCGCCGCAATAGATGAGAGGAGGATCGCTATCTGGAGAAATATCACCGCCATCCCGAATATCTGGGAATGACTCTGCGCGTCCTCCCTCGTGATCTCGAGTTTCTTCGCGTCCTTTTCGATCGCCGCCTTTTCCTCGTCATATTTTTTTATCTTTTTGGAATACGCTTCTATCTTTTTTTCATATTCCTCTGCGAGAGGTTTTTGAAGTTTTGGGCCCAACGCTTTCTCTTCGAGTTCAAGTTTCTCCCTCTGGAGTTCATAGAGATAGCCCTTAATGCTCTTCGACTGATAGTAGGCCCACTGATCGGACGCCTGGGTTTGTGCGAGAACCGACCTCGTCGAGAACCCTCCCCCCTTGAACGTAGAGAGCGTCGCACAGACAGCAAGGATTACCGTTGTGAGGGCCAGATAGTTTAACCATCGTTCTTTCTGTTCTTCCGCCATATCTTCTCCTCCCCGTAAAATGCTGCTATGATACCATGTCCCTGGGAAGAAGCGCGGGGCCTGAGACATTTCGGCTATGCGACGTCTTGTCTTTTACCGGGGATGTCAATTAGAATTATACTGTATCGAGTTTGATGCTACGGACACCTTTGTCGGAGATGCCCATGTCAAAGATAACTACCCTGCAGCAGGCGAAAGAGAAGAAGGACACCTTCATAAAGCAGATATTCTCGACCGTGTCACCCTACATAGACCCGCTCGACACGGCTTTCAGTTTCGGGCTCTGCCACGTATGGAGGAGAAGGCTCGTTTCCGGCATCGGGAAGGGGGAGAGGGTCCTCGACCTCTGCACCGGCACGGGGGAACTGGCCTTTCGCATCGCAAGACGCGTCGGGGAGAGCGGTTCGGTCGTCGGGCTCGATTTCTGCGATGACATGCTCAACCGCGCAAGGGAAAAGATGGACCCCCGACTCAAGAACGTCTCCTTCGTCCTCTCCGATGCGAAGGATCTCGCATTCCCTGATAATTCCTTCGATGCCGTGACCGTCTCCTTCGGGATACGCAACGTGCCTGATACCGTTGCGGTACTGAACGCGGTTCGGAGAGTCCTCCGCCCGGGCGGTAAATTCTTCTGCCTTGAACTGACGACTCCCGGAAACCGCTGGCTCCTGCCGCTCTACAGATTGTATACCTTTAAGATCATGCCTTCGGTCGCGCGGATCATTACGCGCTCATCCCTTCCCTATACCTACCTGCCGAAGTCTATCGAGACCTTTTATCCTCCCGAAGAATTCAAGCATATGATGGAAAAATGCGGCTTCACAAAGGTTAAGGCGCGTCCGATGTCACTCGGCGCAGCCACGCTCTACGAGGCCGTCAAAGCGTAAGCAGTCCTGTCCTTTCACCCCGGACAGCTGCACTCGCTCGTATCACACCCGCAAAAAACATCTTGAAATTTCTCTCAGTGCTGCTACAATGGGCTTATGGAAAACGATGTCCTCTCTCTCGTCGTCGCCGCCGAAAAGGAGATACAGAAAAACCTAGAGATTGAAAGAAAAAAATCCCGCGAATGGGTTGAGCAGGTCAAGAGAGAGGCCGAAGAAAAGGTGGCCGCGGAGGAGATAAGGCATAAGGAGGCTCTCATAAGGGCTGTCCGGGACGCGAAGGAGGAGGCCGGGAAGAAGGCCGCGGGAATTCTTGATGAGGCTGTTGCGAGGGCGGAGATGATGAAGGGGCTGGATCATGGATTCCTGGCAGGGGTGACCATGAGACACATCATGAGGATCCTGCCGGGAGAAGATCGTGATAGCCCGCATGGCAAAGGTTGAGATCGTCGGACCGAAGGGTCTCCTCCAGAATGTCCTCTCCCTCTTGCAGGAACTCGGCATTTTTCAGATCGAACCCGCCTCTGTCGGTTTCATCGAGAAAGACGAAGAGCAGGAGGTCCGCT
>DASPUT010000158.1 GCA_035622735.1 Thermodesulfovibrionales bacterium
AGTTTTGGGATGATGAACGGCATGGCCGGTGCACCGGTTGTCAGCGATGACGGAACTGCATTCCTCGTCACTTATGATAGAACGGTAACACCGGGAACTATCCCGACCAGCGCTTCTTTTCAGTCAACGATTGTTGCCGTCAAACTGACGGGTGAGATAGTATCTCTACCCTTGAGCGGCATCGTATCGCGACCCGTCGTTGTCGGGAATGTCCTGGCTGCGACCTCATCGCTTCCTGACTTTAAGGATTTCATGATGTTGGGTAACCTCGGCAGCAATCCGAGCAGCGACCAGTCAGCACTCTATATTCTCACAATTCCTTTCACCGCTTCGACAAAGCCGACTGCGGTTTCTCTCGATGGCGATTTTGCATCTGTGCCGGTAATTGCGGGTAATCACGTCTATGTGGTTACAACAGATTTCGGAAATGGCATGATGACGGGCAGTACGCCATTCAGCTCAACGTTCGGAAATTTCAATTTCAATAGCAGCGGCATTTCCAAGTCATACCTCTATATCATCAATCTCGACGGATCTCTCGTCTCAAAGACAGCACTACAGTAACCTTTTTGCGAGAAGCCCCGTCTCATTCAGAGATGGGGCCTTTCGCTGCAGTTCTTTTTAGCGGAAATTGTTAGCCCGCGAGCAAGCTCTTTCTTGAGAGTCGTCAATGTACCTGTGTTGGGGGTTCTGCGTTCATGGGGTGAATGCCGAGATCACTTGATCTTGAATAGCATCGCGATGCGGGTAGTCTCTGTGGCCAT
The DNA here is from genome assembly GCA_035622735.1 of Thermodesulfovibrionales bacterium. Taxonomy (NCBI): domain Bacteria; kingdom Pseudomonadati; phylum Nitrospirota; class Thermodesulfovibrionia; order Thermodesulfovibrionales; species Thermodesulfovibrionales bacterium. The sequence goes on from DASPUT010000158.1 coordinate 765, forward strand.
CGCCTCATGTAATGCATGCCTCATCAGACTATTGGGAACCGCCCTTGGTTGGAGCGAAAACCTCCGGAAGAAAGGAATAGGAGTAGGGCGGATAATAGACGTAAGGGTAATAATAGGTATCCGGATAGTTAGAGACCGGCATGTAGAACGTACTGTAGGGGTAAGAGGCGTAATAATCCCCGTAAGGCATGTAGTAATAGTCGGTATACGGGGCATACGGCACAGTGCTGCAGGCTGCAATCAAGATGGGTATCATAAGAGCGAGCAATGTCGTTTTCATCTCGTCAGTCCTTCTTCCATAAGAATTACGGGTATAATTTCTATGCCCTCCTAATTTAATTTGAGCACCTTTTTGCGGCCTTGTCAACCGGAAATGAGTTTTGGTTGAGAGGGTGATTGAAGACTCGCGCTTCGGATATAATAGAGATACTTACGAAAGAGCGTTCTGAAAATGGAGGTGAACCATGAAAATTGTCGTGGGGATAATCGTATTATCTGTCCTCCTTCTGCTCTGCGGCAAACCACTATTTGCTACGGAGTGTTCTTCGGACATCGATTGCAAGATGTACGAAAACGAGAGATGCATAGTACCCGACTATGCTAAACGCGGCACTTGCATCAAGTCCACATTCACACCCCACCGGGAAGAGACTCATCCTGCATCCGACCCCGCCTCTTCAACGCGCGGACGGTTTTGTATGACCGACCGGGATTGTGACCAGGGACAGTCCTGCGTGAAAAAAGAAAATGCGATGTCCGGTACCTGTCGCTAGAGGCGATTCTTCCTGAACGCTCATTTTTGACAAGGGCCGGGCAATGGGAAATCCCTTCTGACATCAATACCCCTCCCGGCGCTAAATTCCTCCGCGAGCGGTCAGGCAACACCGGTATTAAATCCTGGGATGTCTATGCTAAAATAAACAGCGTCAACTCTTTCAACTTTGCTGTTTTCCTGCAGCCAGGGAATGGCCCTGCGCAGCAGAAAGGTGTAAACCCCGCCAGGTCCGGAAGGAAGCAACGGTAAGCATTTCTTCTGTGTGCCGCAGCAAGCTGTTCTCTGGTTGCAGGAAGACGGTAAGGATTTTGCTCTTCGCATTTGCTGATTTACGATGACGTGGAGAATATGAGTTATCTGGTACTTGCGAGAAAATGGCGGCCCCAGGGTTTTGAAGACCTTATCGGTCAGGAACCTATCAGCCGCATCCTGAGCAATGCCCTGTCGCAGGGTAAGTTGGCGCACGCCTATCTCTTCTCGGGACCGAGGGGCGTCGGGAAGACCTCCACCGCAAGGATACTCGCAAAGGCGCTGAACTGTGAGAAAGGTCCGACCCCTCTCCCGTGCGGTGTCTGTACATTCTGCAGGGGTATAGCCGAGGGTTCGTCCGTCGATGTGATGGAGATAGACGGTGCTTCGAACAACAGCGTGAATGATATCCGCGATCTCCGCGAACGGGTCAAATATGCCCCGGCAGGCGGAAGGTATAAGGTCTATATCATCGATGAGGCCCATATGCTCTCCGATTCGGCCTTCAATGCGCTCCTGAAAACCCTGGAAGAACCACCGTCCCATGTCGTCTTTGTCCTCGCGACAACGGCCTCCAGAAAGATACCGGCTACGGTCCTTTCGAGATGCCAGCATCTTCCGTTCAGGAGGGTTCCGACGCAAAAGATCAAGGAACGGCTCCGGCTCATCTCCGACGCGGAAGCGATACGGATATCAGACGGAGCGATAGACTTGGTAGCGAGGGCAGCGGAAGGGAGCATGCGCGACTCCCTGACGATCCTCGACCAGGTCTCGGCGTTTTCCTCCGACATAGAGGAGTCGGGGATACAGGACCTGCTCGGAATAGCCGATTTCAAGGCCTTGGCGGATCTCTCGGCAGCTACCATAAGGGGAGAGCGGAAGAGGATACTCGAGATTATCAACAGCCTCGCCGATACGGGCGCTGACTTCAAATCTTTCACAAAGGATCTCATGAATTTTTTCAGAGACCTCCTCGTTGCAAAGGTCGTTGAGAAGCCGGAGGAAATACTCGACATGAGTGACGCGGAATTTACCGCCGTCAGGGACATCTTGAAGATCGCCTCGGAAGACCATCTGACGCTGCTGCTTTCCGAGATGATAAAGGCCGAGGCCGATGTGCGACTGGCATTTTCACCCCGCGTCACGCTCGAAATGTCGCTCATCAGGGCGAGTTTCCTGTCCAGCCTGAGGCCTGTGAAAGAGGCGATCGAGACTATAGAGTCTTTTCTTACGGGACAGAGCGGACCTGCACATCCGGGAGAGGAACCCACCGGTCGGCCGGTAAGGAAGAGACAGAAAGAGGTCACGGGCGAGCGTGTCACGGGTCCGGCCGAACCGGAACAGACGAGAGGAACGGAGACGTCCTCCGGAAAATCTCTGACCGCGGACTCCCCGGATGCCGCACCTTCAGTGAGCACCATTGAGGGAGATTCCATTACAGCCCCGGACATGCCCCCTCCGGGAAGAGGGGAAGATCAGGGCGAAGTGTCCGGATCTTCCGTGGAAGAAGAAGAGGCGCTTCCTCAGCAACAGGTGAGGGAGGATGACTTTCCGGCTGCGCTCATGGAGAGAATAGAGGCGGTTAATCACCCCCTTGCGTGCAAGCTTTCTCAGGCTGATATGAGAGTCGAGGGCGAGATTCTCTCCATAACGTTCAACGGCGGAATCGCGATACATGCTGATTCGATCAAGAAGAACCAACGTCCCATAGAGGAGATAGCCTCGGCTATCGCAGGCAAGAAGATACGAATCGTGATCGAGACGGTGAAGAAGAAGGTACCGAGGAAAAAGGACCTCAGGGAAAAGATACTCTCGGAACCGATCGTGAAGGAAGCGATAAATCTGTTTGACGGAAGGATAGTCGATGTTACGCTGAGAGAAAAACCAGGAGAGGGAGGAAGAGATGTCTAAGAAGATGCTCGGGGATATTATGCGCGAGGCCCAGAAGCTTCAGGCCGAGATGCAGCGATTGCAGGAAGAGGCGAAGAAGAAGACCGTTGAGGCTACTGCAGGCGGAGGAATGGTGACGGTCACGGCAAACGGCGCGGGCGAGTTGGTATCCATAAAGATCGAGAAGGACGTCGTGAATCCCGATGATGTGGAGATGCTCCAGGACCTCATTCTCGCCGCCGTCAACGAGGCTTCGAGAAGGGCTCAGCAGATGGTCAACGAAGAGATGGGCAAACTCACCGGGGGTATGCAGCTTCCCGGCCTTGGCGGTCTCGGAAACATGTTCAGATGACGCAGGGCATCATCGAGCGCCTCATAACCGAACTCACGCGTCTTCCCGGCATAGGGCGGAAGACCGCGCAGAGGCTCGCGTTCTTTATTCTCACCATGCCCGACGAAGAGGCAAAGGGGATTGCGGAAGCGATACGCGAAGTGAAGGAGAAGGCGCGCTTCTGCGGACGCTGCTTCAACATCACCGACAGCGACCTCTGCGAGATATGCCGGGATGAACGGAGGGATCGTACGAAGATATGCGTGGTGGAGGAGCCGAGCAATATACTCGTTGTTGAACGGTCAAGGATGTATAACGGCCTCTATCACGTTCTACTCGGTGCGCTCTCCCCTGTCGACGGCATCACGCCGGAAAAACTGAGGATCGGTGAACTGACGGCGAGGGTCGCAGCGGACTCCATTGACGAGGTGATCATCGCCACGAACCCCAATACGAAGGGGGAGGTAACGGCGCGGTACATACGAGAACACCTCGGAGCCTATCCTGTCAGGGTTACCCGGATCGCATACGGTCTGCCCATGGGCAGTGATATCGAATTTGCCGATGAAGTCACCCTCGGCAAGGCGCTCGAGGGAAGAAGGGCGATGTAGGAGAAGCGATTGAGATTAGCGATTATCGGCCTCTCCAATTCGGGTAAGACATCAGTCTTCAACGCATTGACCGGCCAGAACATCGAGACGACCATCTATCCCACCGTAACCGGGGAGCCGAACTTCGGAGTCGTGAAGGTGCCCGACTCGAGGGTCAAGAGGCTCACGGAGATCTACCGGCCGAAAAAGACTACCTATGCTACCGTCGAGTACATAGATTATATCGGTCTCACAAAGGGCGATGTCGTGCAGAACAGGAAGGTCTTCGACCTCATCAAGGATGCAGACGCCATTGTTCATGTCGTGAGGGATTTCCGTGACGAGTCGGTATCCCACCCCATGAATGAAATCAATCCGCTCCGCGATATCGAGACGCTCGAACTCGAGCTCATCTTCGGAGACCTTGAGTTTGTCGAGAAGAGACTCGAAAGGATGGAAGACGGCGCGAGAAGGGGAAAGAAGCCCAATGAAGCGGAAAAGAAGTTCCTCCTGAAGTGCAAGGAGATCCTCGAAGGGGAACGCCCCCTGAGAAGCGTGCCCTTCGATGAAGAAGAACAGAAGATCATGAAACCCCTCCAATTCATATCGACGAAGCCCGAGGTCGTCGTCCTGAACGTGGGTGAAGGGGAACTGAATACGGACATCGCCGCGGGTCTCCAGAGGGAGGCGGAGCAGTACTTTAGCGGCAAAGGCGTAGCGACAACCTCACGAGTCGTGACGCTCTGCGGGAAGATCGAGATGGAGATCGCACAGCTTTCTGCCGATGAGGCGAAGGCCTTCCTGGACGACCTGGGAATAAAGGAACCGGCCCTCAATGCCCTGATCCATATGAGCTACGATCTTCTCGGACTCATTTCATTCCTCACATACGGGGAAGACGAAGTCAGGGCATGGACGATAGTCCGTGGAGCGAACGCCCAAAAGGCCGCGGGGAAGATACACTCCGACATCGAGCGGGGCTTCATCAGGGCCGAGATTGTCGGCTATGATGACTTCATCGATTCGGGGAGCATGGCCGCCGTGAGAGAAAAAGGCCTTCTACGGCTCGAGGGCAAGACGTATGAAGTCAAGGACGGGGATATGATCAATTTCAGGTTCAATGTGTAAGGCGGGTGCCCCCGGAGAAGGCGTTCGAGCGATTCGTCTCTTCCCCGTATTCCGTCGAACTCGGCTTCATGAAAGGTGGGCCGCTCTCCGATCGTCTCGCAAACTGAAATCTCATCAGGGAAAGCAATCTTGATTGACAGACCTATGATCATGTTCGGAGGAAAGGGCGGTGTGGGGAAGACCACCTGCTCTGCTGCTGTCGCATTGCGGCTCGCATCATCCGGACAGAAGACGCTCATCATAACATCCGATGCAACCCCATCTCTTTCGGACGTCTATGAAGAGGAGATAGGGGATTCGATCAGAGAGATAGAAAAGGGTCTCGACGCGATCGAAATCAGTGATCATGCCGTCCTCGACAGGTGGAAGAGAAGATTCGGCCCCGATTTTCACGAGATCGTCTCCCGCCTCATAGATGTCGATGCGCTTGATAATGAGTCGCGCCACGAGCTGCTCGACTATATCGGCTCTGCGCCCTCCCTTAGGGAGGAGACGATGCTCGACCTCATTGTCGATCTGGCCGAGACCGGGCGCTACGATCGAATCATGTGGGATACGGCACCTGCCGGGGAGACGTTGAATCTTCTCAATATGCCCGCGAACTTGCGGAAGCACCTCCGCTCGGGCTCGAGGTTTTTCGAGGGGCTCGACAGGATCGGGAGGAAGATCGCGGGTAAGAGGTCTGTGGCTCAGATCATGGACGAATGGATCGCCGCATCGGAGCGGATATCCCGGTATATCCATACGAGAGCAGCCTTCGTTCTCGTCGCGAACCCGGAGGCCCTCGTGGTCAGGCAGGTCAGGAGGGTAATGGAAACCCTCGGGGGATACCACATCGTTCTCCATGGCATGATCATCAATAGAGTCATAATGCAGCCCGATTCCGCATCCTTCAGGACCCTTCGGAAAATTCAGGAGGGATATCTCACCGAACTTATCGGACTGGCACAGGGTCTGCCTGTCGCAACGCTTCCCTTTTCGGACACGGAGATTCGGGGGAAGAAGGCCCTTGAGGAAGCGGGAAAAGAACTGCTCATCTCACTCAAACTGTAAGGCCTCTCGAACTCTTCTACCTTCATACATTAATTTCATCAAATAAGAGTGACAAATAGATATTTTTTGATTATACTGTTGACTTATGCGTCTATGAGTATTTCTCATGGGCTTAAAATAAAATCTTAGGAGTGTAATGTCCTTATGTCCCGGCCAGACCTGATTCTCCTTCATCCGCCCACCGTCTT
>DASPUT010000159.1 GCA_035622735.1 Thermodesulfovibrionales bacterium
GCGGTCGTCCCAGATCCGTCGGACCTGTGGACTACCGTAATATCTGTATGGGGAAGACTCGCTGTCGGGTTCATCTTCTTCAGCGTCGCGTCATCCCAGTACTTAATCTCCCCGAGATAGATCTTGCAGAGCGCTGTCGAATCGAGTTTCAGTTCGCCATCCTTCACCCCCTGGATGTTCACAACAGGAACAACACCCCCGATTACTGCGGGGAACTGAATCAGCTTATCCCCTCCCAGCTTCTCCGGCTTCAGCGGGTCATCGGATGCCCCGAAGTCAACGGTCCGCTCCGTAATCTGCCTCTGTCCGCCTCCCGAGCCGATGGACTGATAATTCAGTTTCACCCCCGTAACCTTGTTGTAATCAAAGGCCCAGGCAGAGTAGACGGGATAGGGGAATGTCGCACCCGCCCCGTTCAGCGTCTCTTCCGCTCCGACAAGCGTAAAAGAAAGAAGCACGGTGATTGCAACGAGCAGACTCAAAAGATTCTTCATATTTCTCCTCCTTATATTATGTTCGGATATGTTCTTTTAACATACAACCCTCTCTGTTACAAGCATGTTACGGCAATGTTACAGTTCTGTTAAATCGTCTTTTCACCTCCTTCAGATTCCTGACAGGTGACTCTCACTAGTGAGAAGAACTCCCCCTTGCCTGACCGAGAGACTTGTACACCCGGGAAAGACATTACCCGATAATGACAGATGATTATTTGAGTGAAGTTACGAAGTGTTACATTGTGAGGCGTTACGCTTCCCCGGACACGATATCGCGGTGGCGAGGTTGACCGGATGAGCAATATGCCGTTATGACTGTTTCCATATCGCCCATCCTCTTTCGATCAGCAGGGGCGATGGCTGAGCAATCCTCTCGCGTCGCGGCAAACTCCGTCAACGTCTTTCTGTTGTCCCGATCGGGGTCTCCCTGCGGTCATCCTCAGGCAATAAAGTGGATATTTCACACACAATCGTGCAGAGGGACAAGACGGCCTCTTTTATTCTCAGCCGTAATCTTCTGCATGAAGAAAGGACATTTCTTGTGGCTCTTCTTCTTGCAGTATTCCTGAAGCTGAAAACTGCTCGGCACATAAACCGTATCATCGATCCGACATGCTGCGACGAGCCAGAGATTCAAATGCGGACATTTCATGGCTTCCTCCATATGTTCCTCAGAGATTTCGGCCTTAAGACACTTACGTCCCGGGGCAGCGATTTCTCCCAGATAATGAACGGGCATTCCTCGCGTCTTTCCTCGCAAAAAAAGCTGCCGAAACGCTCCGTCACAGGGATTCCCCTCTGACATCTCAAATCTTCCGTGAGATAGTCAACGCACACCATCCCTATCTCCTCCTCAGAATCTTCGCAAGGAATATCGGACAATTGTCGTAGTCCTCGTTGTCGCAGAACGTAACTCTTATCCTCAGAGAAGGAAGCAGCGAAGAGAGCGCGGCCCTGCAGCCATCGGATACGTCGAGGTATGGACACTGCAATTCCTCATCTCTCTTACAAAGGGGACTCAGCGCGAGGGCGTTATTCATGGGGATCACCTGCAATGAGTTTATCTTCCAAGACCCTGCTGACCGCCATCTCGTTAAGATATTTCACGATATTAATCTCTTTCGGGTTGTACTCGATGAGGAGACTTCCTGTCAAAGGATTCGGACGCATCCCCTCTATGCCGGACGGAACGGGAATGGCGGCGAGGTCTTTCAGTTTCTTCAACGACACTCCCTTTATCGACGGGATTTCTATCCTTATACGCCCCGGAATATGGTGCACTATCCTGTACTGAATCATGCTTGATAACTTTTCTCCTTTTGCCTGTCGAAGTTAGTAAACCATACCATTGTTACATCCTCATGAATGAAACGTTACATTTCGATGAAAGTCGTCTCATCCATAGGCAAGTAATGAAAAAATCCGCCGGAAACGGAAGGAAATCGTGATAGTATTTGACATGAAAAGAAATCGTGATAGCATTAAAAATATAGGCGAAAGGAGGTTCAACAATGGGACTTTTTGACGGTGCCCTGAAAGGGAATGTCGTGACCGGGCTTGCCATAGGCATAGGAGCAGCTGTTCTTGCGCCTGCCGTACTCCCTGTCATAGCGAGCGTGGCTAAACCGGTAGCGAAGGCTGCTATCAAAGGCGGAATTATCCTCTTCGAAAAAGGTAAGGAAGCCTTTGCGGAGGCGGGTGAAGTGGTCGAGGACCTGGTTGCCGAGGTGAAATCCGAGCTTTCAGAGGCGGAGAAGGCCGCAAGTTCCGCAACCGCCCCCGAAGGTGAATCAGGCGCTTAATGCTTCCTGATGCATACATCAGTCATCAGACTCCGGAAAGGCTGAGGATTAAGATACCCTCACGAAAGAGGGACCAGGCATATTTGACGCGAATGAAGGAACTTCTTTCGGCTCTCGAAGGCATAGAGGCCGTAGAATGCAACCCCCTGACCGGCAGTTTACTCCTTACCCACAAGGTGGTGAAAAAGGAGAGGATAGCCGAGTATGCCGCGGTCAATAGTCTTTTTCGGATTAACGGGCTGAATGCCTCTCCGGTCGGGCTACAGCGACGGATATCAGGAACTTTCAAGGGGATGGACAGTCAACTGAAAACGTTTACCGGAGGCGAGATAGACATCGGGGGGCTGGCGTTTCTCGTACTCCTCGGCGCAGGGATCTATCAGATGAGCATGGGGAATGTTACCGCACTTCCCTGGTATGGAGCGTTTTGGTATGCATTCAATATCTTCCTGAAATCTAACAGCGCACCGGCGTAGGTTATTTAACTTTTTTGTAACTCAATAGTAACCATTTTGTAACAACTGGGTGGTATTTTTATGTTACAGCGCTTTCATTACCATTAAGAATCGTGGCCGGCTAAGCACTTTCAAATCTATTCACAATAAGAGGAGGCGTGAGATGTCAGCAGAACGTGTCGCAAGCAAAACAGCTTCAGGTGTGGAAGAGGGTATCGGGAAGGCGGGGACGACTGTGAAGGCAGGGGTCGTCAGCAGCCTGAAGGGAATCAATGAGATCGAGGCGGAGATTGTCAGCCTCGTGAGAAATACGGTTTCGAACACCCTTAGGGCCACCGGTTCCGTGGCTGCCGAGGCTGTCGGCGTTACGAAGGATGTGGTAATAGGAACCATTCAGGCTACGGAAGAGGTCGGCACCGGCCTCATCCTGAGCACAAAGAGCGTTGCAAAGGGTGTCGTCATGGGCGTAAGCGACGTGGGCGGGGATGTCGTCACCGTTGCCAGCCAAACGGTAAAGGGCGCTGTCAAGGGGGCTGCCGAGGTTGGAGCAGATGTCGCGATGGTCGCGAGGCGGACCGTTGACGGCGTCATCGAGGCTACGAAAGAGGTCGGCGGGAATGTTGAAGAGGTCGCGAGAGTGGCTGTAGGCGGGGCCATTGAAGCTGCCGGTACCATAGGGAACACGGCTGTCAGGGCAGTCAAGGACATGCTCGTCGGTGTTGTCGAGGGGGTTAAGGAGATCGCAAGCACCGCCCTTCCGAGGCAAAGAACGACCTTTGCTGCTTCTCCGAAAGAGAAACCGGCCCCGAAAGCCGAAACGCCGAAGACGAAGCCTAAGTCTGTTCCGAGCAGAAGTAGAAGAAGAGGATAGTAAGAGGTGTGGTCCAGCCGCTTCATACTTCGGTAAAGGGAAGAGCACGATTTAAAGTAGCCGGACTCTATCGCTCTGCGGTACTCAAGAAAGAGCTTGAATCAGGGCTCTCTCGTCAGGGCGGCATTCAGGGATTTTCGGTAAGCGTCCTTACCGGGAACGTTCTCATATACTATAACTCAGAGAACACTCTTGAGATAGTCGCCTCACTGATCGCTGCGATTGTCGCTCGGTCAGAAAAGACCGGTCAGCCCTCTGAAGCGTTGCCTCAGACTGTCACTGTTGCTCTGTCACGTGGAGATCAGCCTCACGGCGCTGACAAAGTGCTCCCCGCTCCAAGCAGACGTACATTAAGAAAGAGCATCACCCGTGCTGAAGCGCAGACCACCGAAGACTGGCATCTCATGAACGCCATGGATGTGTTCGAGACTTTCGGCACGTCTCGAAATTCCGGCCTGTCATCCGATATTGTCAGTGCTAACCTCAGGAAATTCGGACCTAATGTCCTGCCGGAATCCGTCCCCCGCTCAGGCCTGAGTATGTTTTTAGGCCAGTTTAAGTCACTCCCTGTGGCGCTCCTCGGTGTTGCGGCAGGAATTTCAGTCCTTACGGGCGGCATCGCGGATGCCGTGGTGATTATGGGCGTTGTACTCATCAACGCGGCGATAGGATACACGACCGAGAGCCAGACCGAAAAAACAATCCATGCCTTGAAGCGTCTCGTAAGACCGTCTGCGGCGGTGCTCCGCGATGGAACTTTGCAAGAGATAGGCGCCGAAGATGCGGTGCCCGGAGACCTCCTCCTGCTGAGACCCGGCAGCTATATCGCTGCCGATGCGCGGCTCATCGAAACAAATCATCTGAGCGTCGATGAGTCGGCCCTCACCGGTGAGAGCATGCCGGTGAGAAAGACCCTGTCACCCCTAATGCAGAGGGATATCCCGCTTGCCGACAGGACCAATATGGTCTATATGGGTACTCTCGTTACCGGCGGACAGGGCGTAGCCATTGTTGTGGCGACGGGGAGGTTCACCGAAATCGGGAAGATTCAGACCCTCGTCGGTGAGGCAAGGCCGCCCGAAACCCCCATGGAGCGTCAGTTGGACAGGATGGGCAGCCAACTGGTACTCATCTGCGGCATAGTCTGCGGAATGGTTTTCATAACCGGCCTGCTCCGGGGATACGGCCTTTTGGAGATGCTCAAGACTTCCATATCCCTGGCTGTCGCCGCTGTTCCCGAAGGTCTTCCCACGGTGGCAACCACTACCCTCGCTCTCGGCATCAGAAAGATGCGAAGGCACAATGTCCTCATAAGACATCTCAATGCGGTAGAGACCCTCGGCTCCGTGCAGACGATATGCCTCGACAAGACGGGAACGATAACCTTGAACCGGATGTCCGTCGTCGCGGCTCATGCAGGCATGCGACACTTCAGCGTCTCCAACGGCCAGTTTTTCCTGTCCGGCGAACCCTTGAGTGTCTATATACACGATGAGCTCCTCAGGCTCATTCACATATCCGTCCTCTGCAACGAAAGTGAAGTCCTGGGAGAGGATGGACGCTATGTTATCAATGGCTCTCCGACCGAGAACGCCCTGATACATATCGCATTAGGTTCAGGGGTCGATGTCGGGATGCTGAGAGAGAAGTTTCCTCTTCTGAGAATCCGACATCGTTCAGAAAACAGCAATTACATGTGCACGCTCCACGGGACACAGAACAATTCTTTCCTCGTTGCCGTAAAGGGGAGCCCTAACGAGGTCCTCCCCATGTGCGGCTGGCACATGAAGGACGGCAAAAAGGTTCCACTTACGGATGACGACCGCCTCGCCCTGGAGACAGAAAATGAGCGCATGGCGGGCGACGCCCTCCGCGTTCTCGGGGTGGCCTATTCGTTCGCCGATAACGAGACGCTTCCGCTCGAGGCGGACGTTGACTGCGCGGATAATCTCATCTGGCTCGGCCTCGTGGGCATGGCTGACCCTGTCAGGGACGGCGTAAAGGGATTGATAGGCGAATTTCACAAAGCAGGAATAGATACGGTGATGATAACGGGTGACCAGAGTCCGACGGCATATGCGATAGGAAAGGAGCTGAACCTCGGCAACGGTGAGCAACTCGAAATCCTTGATTCCACCCATCTGGTCGATATCGACCCGGAAGTCATGAAGGCTCTCTGCAAGCGGGTTCACGTCTTCGCCCGCGTCAGCCCGGCACACAAGCTCCGGATAGTCCGGGTGCTCCAGGATGTCGGTCTTGTTGTCGCGATGACGGGCGACGGCATCAACGACGGTCCGGCCCTCAAGGCCGCGGATATCGGCATCGCCATGGGACATACCGGCACCGATGTCGCCCGTGAGGTCGCCGATGTCATCATCGAGGATGACAACCTCGAGACGATGATCATAGCGATCAGTCAAGGCAGAACAATCTATAACAACATCAGAAAGTCCGTCCACTTTCTCTTATCGACGAATCTCAGCGAGATCATGGTTATGTTCACTGCCATCGCAGGTGGCCTCGGCCAACCGCTGAGCGCCATACAGCTGCTCTGGATTAACCTGATGTCCGACATAGCTCCAGGATTGGCACTCGCCCTAGAGCCGCCGGAACCCGACGTCCTGAGCCGGTCGCCCCGCGACCCTGGCGAGCCGATTGTCAGGAGGTCGGATTTCAAAAGGATCGCCTTTGAGTCGGCTGCGATCTCCGCCGGGGCATTGGGGGCCTACGGATATGGCATCGCGAGATACGGCATGGGCCAGAAAGCAGGCACCCTCGCGTTTATGGGCCTCACCGCGGGGCAACTCCTCCATGCCATAAGCTGCCGCTCAGAGACACACAGCGTCTTCAGCAAGGAGAAGTTGCCTCCCAATAGGTATCTCAATATGGCGCTCGGGGGTTCTTTTGCCGTTCAATGTTTGGCCATGTTCATCCCGGGCTTGAGGAATCTTCTAGGGCTCGCTCCGATCGGTGTTCTCGATGGTCTTGTGATCGGAGGCAGCGCTGTTCTTCCCTTACTTGTGAATGAAGGAACGAAGAAAGTCCCGAAAGAGGTGACGCCGTGAAGAAAGACTTCATTTTCACATCAGAGTCGGTTACGGAAGGCCATCCTGACAAGCTCTGTGACCAGATAAGCGACGCCATAGTAGATCATTTCCTTCAGCAGGATCCCTATTCGCGGGTTATTGCCGAATGCGCCGTATCCACCGCGATCATGTTTATCGCGGCGAGATTCGAATCGGGTGCGAGCGTCGATTTCCCGAATATAGCGAGACAGGTCGTGAACCAGATCGGGTATGACCAGCATGCCTTTAATGCAAAGACCTGCAGCATCGTGACGAGTCTCAAGGAATTGGCCCACGATGAGAACTGTTTCTTTGATGAAAGGAACCTCTCGGATGCTGAGATCGATGAAATTCCGGCACGGAACCAGGTTACGGTCTTTGGCTTTGCCTGCAACCAGACCGCTGCCCTCATTCCCCTTCCTATTTGGCTTGCCCACAAGCTGGCGAGGAGACTCACTTCGGTGAGACTCCAGAAGATACTCCCCTATATTTCGCCCGACGGAAAGACGCAGGCGGGCATCGAATACAGGAACGGGAAACCGTTCAGAATCCACAGCATCACTGTCATCGCCAGTCAGGACAGTCCGTCGACAGCCGGGGGGCCTGATATGAAGAGACTCGAAGAGGATATCAGAGAGACTGTTATAGATCCCGTATTTTCCGACGAAGCTATAAGGCCGGACAAGAACACAAAGATATTCATAAACCCCGACGGTCCCTTTGTCATCGGGGGTCCCTCCGTCCATTCGGGGTTGACGGGAAGGAAAAATGCTATCGACACCTATGGAGAGTATTCCCGCCAGAGCGGCGCTGCCCTGAGCGGTAAAGACCCTCTCCGCATAGACAGGATAGGAGCCTATGCGGCCCGTTACGCCGCTAAGAATGTTATCGCCGCGGGGCTCGCCGCTGAATGCGAGCTGCAGCTCAGTTACTCTATCGGTCTTTCGAAGCCCGTGAGTACTCAGGTCGAAACCTTTGGAACAGGTGTCCTGCCTGATGAAAAGATAGCGGCACTTGTCGAGAGACTTTTTGATTTCCGTCTTGCGGGGATCGTAAAGCAGTTCAACCTGAGATACCTGCCGTCGATTCTGAAGGGCGGTTTTTACAGAAAGCTCGCTGCATACGGCCATGTCGGAAGAATGGATATGGGTCTGCCGTGGGAACTGACCGATAAGATCCAGGAGATGAAGGGGCAAAGGTGAGGCTGATGAACACTCTGCCTGAAGAATGTAAGAAAGTGCTCTACGATAATGAAACCGAGAGGAGGCTTCACATCGGAGCGATAGAAGTGCTGTCTGTTCGCGCCGGTCTCTCCTCGGACAAAGTGGAAAGGCTATACGAAATCGTTTTGAACCGATTCAAAAGGGAAGCAAGAATCAGGGATTATCTACCGATCCTCGTGAGCAAACGGGTTCATTACCTGCTGGATAAGTGGAGACGTTCCGGGAGAAGCGATGCCCCAGGTCCCAAAAAAGAACCCGAAAATTATGCCTACTGAACTATCCGTTCCTTTCTCTCCAGGGGGCTTATCATTTGACTGACCGCGACCAGAAACTGGTTCTCTCTTTGACCATCGCTTACTTCTTCATCGAGCTGCTCGGTGGATTGTATTACCGCAGCCTTGCCCTTGTTACGGATGCATCTTTTATGGCCATCAATGTTTCGGGTCAATTCATCGCGCTTTACATCGGCAGGCTCGCTCAAAGACTTCCGAATAAGAATAAAACCTTCGGGTACGAAAGGGCAAAGGTTTTATCAGGTCTGTTCAATGGAATGCTCGTCGGTTTCTTGCTCTTCTATGTCTTCATCGAGGCATACCATAAGCTGAGGAATCCAGAGCCCTTGGAGGCGGATAAGATCCTCCTTATCGCCGTAATAGGTCTTTTTGTGAACGCCTTCGGACTCATCAGGCTTTATAAGCACTCGCAAGATATCAATATCAAGGGGGCTCTGCTTCTCATATTGAATGATACCTTGGGCTCAGTCGGCGTCATTGCATCGTCCCTCATCATCCGCTTTACGAACCTTTACTTCGTCGACGCTCTGGCGGGTGTGGGCGTGGGCTTATTAGCCGCCTATCCCACGTATTTCTTGATAAAGGATAGCGTACAGATCCTCATGGAGGGAAACCCGGCCAAAATAGATATCGATGAGGTAGAAGGTTTTATTTATGAGACATTCGATAATATCAGTAACGTGAAAGATATGCACATATGGGGTTTGTCTCCCGAAAAAATAATACTCGCTGTGAGGATAAGGACGAACGGGTCAGTCTATCGCAGAGAAACCATGAAGGGAATGAAGCGTGCGCTGAAGAAGAAATTCGGCTTTTCGGATATCTATATTGAGCTTTACGAAGTGAAACAGGCATCCTCGGAGGTTCTGTCATGAGTACCGCGCACACTTGAAAGCTTTATTTTGAGGGGTTATAGTTCAAACAGAAATCTATTCAGCAATATCAAGAAAGCTTCTGCTATCTGCAGATGCCAATCGATCCGGATTTGCATTTTCGCCCGTCAGTCCAGATCGCATCTGTCAGCTTTGCCCCACTCAAGTCCGAGTCCTCCAAGTTCGCATCCGTTAGATCGGCGCCTCTGAGGTCTGCATGATCGAGGGCTGCTTTTCTCAGATTTGCCTTGCGCAGATTCGTGAATCGCAGATTTGCTCCGCTGCATCTCGACAGGTGGAGATCTGCACTGCTCAGGTTCGCACCCAGCATTGTCGCGTCTTTCAAATTTGCCTCACTCAAATCTGCACCGCTTAAATTTGCATCGTTGATTGTCGCGGAATGCAGATCTAACTTACTTAGATTAGCATTGGCAAGATTTGCACGGGTGAATACCACCATGAATACGTTCGCCTCTCGTAGGTCAGCTCCGTGCAGATCGGCGCTTTCAAATTCCGCGTGAGCGAGGTTGGCACCTCTCATATTTGCATCCCCGAGGATAGAATCATCCATTTCCCAACCGTCAATGTCCATTCCACTGAGATCACATCCCACACATTCATGCGGATGCGTTTTATCCATCTTATCGAAACTGGAAGGATTAAACCCGTGAGTGATATTTGTCATAAAACAAAAAAACAGCGTAAAGACAGCGATTCTTGCGTTACCATTTTTCTTGACGGCAGTGCTCATCTATTAAATCCTCCTCAACTGGCCTTAGTGAACGCCATTTCCTTTACACATGCAAGAAGTGAGGTCTTCAATTTCATTTTCGACGCACGTGCATGCCGATGTGGGTTTGCTATTTTCACATACCTCACTTAAATCAATCCATGTTTTATATTCGCACTTATACTTATGGCCGGACCTACATATTTCGGACTGGTCAGGGTAATTGTTGTC
>DASPUT010000160.1 GCA_035622735.1 Thermodesulfovibrionales bacterium
TGGTATCGGTCATCAATCCTGTCGCCGCCCAGGCGGCGCCCATCGGCCTCGGCCTTGTGGCGGTGAGCGGGGATCTGCTGGACCTTCAGGTGGGACTCGGGCAGTTTTCAGGCCCCGTGGACGTATACTTCGCGATCTTCGCCCCTGCGATAAGCCCCGGGGTGTTGATCCTGACACCGACGGGGTTTTCGACGTCGGTCATCGCGCCCTGGATCAGCGGCACGACAGGAGACCTGTTTGTCGTGCTGCTTCAGGATTTCCCTGTGTCGCCGCTGCCTGCCGGAATGTACACGTTCTATCTCCTGGTGACCCCCGCGGGAAGTCTGAGCAGTTACTATCTCTGGCAGACGAGCTTCACGGTGTCGTAGTTCGTGCCGGGGAAGAAACAGCCGTGTACGAAGAGCGTTCAGCCCTTCGTACACGGCGCGCGGGTGTACCGCCGCATAACGGGCGGACATGACTCGCTCGTTGGAATCGTCTTCTTGTCATGAGCTGAGGACAGATCACAAAGATTCGATTTCAAGCCACCCAGCTTTTCCCAGGGCGATCCTTTGTGTCACTTTGCTCGCGGACTTGGTGTCTCTTCTCCGCCCCTGCGTTCTTCGTACTTGTGTTCTACTTGAATAATTATTTCTTTGCTTGTCTTCGGTATTTTCCACAGATTCAGATGACTTGATCCAAAATCGGAATGGAAAACATGAATTATAGCTTTAAGAGAATTAGTTCCCTCGTTATCCGTTATTTCCAGTGATTCAACAAAACTGGCATTGACACCCCGATCAGCAAACCAAATTACCAGATGTTTACTAAAATCTACTGGAGGTGGTTTTGGAATATGTGAAGTGAATTTGTGATAAAAATCATCTTGTATGTTGATCAATTGCGACCACAGGGTATTTAATTCTCTTTGAGAATGGATTATGCCGCAATAAGTGGAATAGTCAAATCTATCTTTCAGCCGCAAGTCAGGATCAATCTCAATTTTATCAACCTCTATGTGATGAGGCGCGCCTGTTTTTATGGAGTCTATCTCGGCAACTGCAGTTAAAGGTGAGCATAATAAGATAAGCAGAAGTGAGGATAATAGTTTATTGTTTTTCATTTTATTTTATTCCAACGATGTGCATCAGCCACACGGGCAGGCAGCAAATGCAACACATGGATCCGTTCATTTCCGCCTGAAACATACTGCTTCGTTCAGTATATCACGGGTGTGTGGGTCAGGAAGAAGCGCAAGAAAATCAACCGCCCTGCTGGAAATATGGGGACAACGAGCCTGTCTAAAAACTATAGCAACTTCACATCTAACATGATAGAGTAAGGGCCAAGAAATTTCAGGAGGTATCGATGCCGCTTAGGCCCTATGATCAAGACCAAATGTTTCTCTTGCCGCCGAGCCTGAACGAATGGGTAAGGCATGACCATCCCGCACGGGTTTTCTCTGAGGTAATAGAACGGATAGAGACGGGCATGTTCAGGGACGTCAAGGAAGAGGGGCGCCCTGCGTATCATCCGAAGATGATGTTGAAAGTACTTTTATGGGGATATGCGACGGGAGTGCGTTCAAGCAGAAAGATAGAGGAGAAACTTCAGCAGGACGTTGTATTTATGTGGCTTGGGGGAATGGAGAGACCTGATTTTCGGACACTGTGTCTGTTTCGGACGGGGAACAAGGAAGCCATGGAACAGGTATTTGCAGAAGTGCTCACAATAGCGCGAGAGATAGGCATGGAGCGTCTTGGGCTTGTTGCCCTGGACGGGAGCAAAGTGCAGGCGAGCAGCAGTATCGAGAGTTTCAAGAGCATAAGTCAGTGGCGAAACAAGCTTTTGGAAGCCAAGAAGGAAGCGCAGCGAATCATCGACGAAGCGGAACGAATAGATAAGGAGGAAGAAGCTGGTTACGGCACGGCAGCGAGAGGAGATGAGCTGCCGGAAGGTCTTGAGAAAGCAGAAGCTCGGATCAGGAAGATAGAAGAACTGCTGAAGCGTGCGCGGCAAGGTGGCAAAGGGGAGAGCGCGAAGATGAGCCTCACCGATCCTGAGGCGAGTTTCATGCACAGGAGGACCACATCCATCCCGGCTTATAATGCGCAGCTTGGAGTAACGGAGGATCATCTGATCGTTTACGCCGAAGTCACCACAGAACCGATAGATGTGAACCAAGTCAAGAACGCCGTAGAGGGCATCGAGCGTGAAGTGGGTGAGCCTCCCGCGGTTCTGGTAGCTGATGCCGGTTACTGTGGCGGAGAGAATCTGAGATACCTTGAAGACAAAACGATTGATGCCTACATTCCTGAGCAAGGTGAGCGACAGATTGGAAAGGCAAAGCGCGCGAGACCGCATCTGTATGGCAAAGAGTCTTTCACCTATTATGGAGAAACCGACCGATATGTCTGTCCGCAGGGAGAAGAGATGAGACCAACGGCGAGGGCGCGGGTGAGCGGTCCTTACCACAAACGGGAAGTTACAGTGTATCGGACTAAACGGGGGATTTGTGCGGGATGTCCTCGCCGACAACAGTGTACGCCGAACGAGAAGTTAGGCAGAGCGATAACGAGGGACGGTTACGAAGGATATCGTGACCGGATGAGAGCAAAGCTGATCACCGAGCGAGGCAGAACACTGTACGGGAAACGAAAGTGTATCGTAGAGCCAGTGATCGGACAGATTAAAACGAGAGGTGGATTCAGTCAATTCCTTTTGCGAGGAATTCAAAAAGCGCGGATTGAATGGAAGATAGGCGCAATAGCCCACAACCTTCTGAAGGTGGCAGGGGCGGTGGCGAAAAGAGAACGGGAAATCCTGACATTGGCGTAAGAGCTTTGCTCTCGGCGTTCCCTTTCAAGGGTCGGTTCGTAGGAGGTTTTTAGACAGGCTCGTTGTCCCCAAAAGGCTGCTCCCAAAAGGCTGCTACCCGGCGACTCGCCGGTGAACTCAACGCCCCAGAAATATTCCTCATCCTGACGCGCCAGGTCGAAGCGCGGTGTTCTTAGCGTTTCAGAAAAGAGAGCAGTTCCCGGTGAAAAACATCTTTGGCTTCGAAATGGGGGATGTGGCCGACGTTCGGGATTTCGACCAAGGTGGAGTCTGGGATTAGCTTTGCGGTCCTCTTCCCTAGTTCGGGATACTGACCGACGTAGGGAACAATTCCTTCTTAACCCGCGCCTTGCCGGCCACCGTCCTGTCGACTTGACCGATGACTAACAGAGTCTTCGCCTTTATCTGCCCGAATTCATAACAGACCGGCTGCTCGTAAATCATCTGGTAGGTGAGGGCCGCGGACATCGCCAGGCGTGGAGCTTCACCACTTTCCTTCATCCGGACGGCGACCTCGACGTACTCTTCATACTCGGGCTTCCACGTCACATAGTAGGTCTTGTGGTAGTTGCGGATGGCTGCTTCGGTCGCGCCGAGCTCGTTCCTGTAGAGGTCCTCTAAAGGAGTGTAGGTGACGATGGGGCGGTAATCTTCGAGGCCGATCGGGTTTTCGAGGATGAGATGCGTTACCATCTCAGGGTACATGAGCGCAAAGCGCGTTGCGAGCATGCCG
>DASPUT010000161.1 GCA_035622735.1 Thermodesulfovibrionales bacterium
TCGACGGCCGCCTGGCGGCCTCAATCAGTCTTGCAACCACCAGCACCACCAGAAAGGTATTCGCCGCATGGATTATGTTGTTTGTCAGGTGATGCCCCACAGGATTCAGTCCCCAGATCGCATAATCAAGAGCGTGGGATATCCACGTGAGGGGATGCCAATTGGCCTGATAGAATTCGGAAAAAGCCCATCTGATAAGATCCCAGTCAAATGAACGGATATAGGGATTATTGTACACATACGTTTTGTCATCCCACTCCCTGATGAAGCCGTTGCGAAGAGATGAAAGATATACCAAGAATGTAATGACGGATGCAAAAGAGGCGGTAAGGAGCACGTGGCGCCCGTTTCTCAGGCCGCGGGCGAGCGCCTCTTCTGATGACTTGCTGTCACGGGCGGCGGCTGAATGCCCCGAAATGCTCTCGCCGGTGGAGATGCTGCGCGAAGCGTCTTTGCTCTTCCTTAACGACTTTCCCATGGGCTGTAGGATATCACACTCCTCGTGATTTCGTTTTCGCGCATGCCGCTTTTATTTGAGGCCGGTCCTTCACGCGATGGCACATGCGCACCGGTCTGCGCGGGACGGAAATTCTCACCGCATGTTCGATGTTTTTACGGATGTTCCCGAAAATTTTTCTTGACAAACTATGTCCATTTAGGGTATTTTTTTAATTCAAAGAGGGAGTGATTCGCTCCTTATGTTCTCCTGGAAGGGGGGTAGAGATTTGTATGCTTTAGGTGCCCATCTTTTGGTGGAATTGAAGGATTGCAACCCTGCAATTCTCAGGAGTCTCGAAGAGGTTCGGGACGCTCTGGTCTCTGCAGCAAAGGAAGCAAAGGCCACGATCGTAGATATTTCCTTCCATGAATTCAGTCCCTTCGGAATCAGCGGTATGGTAGTCATAGCAGAGTCACATCTGTCTATTCATACATGGCCGGAGTATGGCTATGCTGCGGTTGATATTTTCACGTGTGGCGACGTAATCAAGCCTGAGGTGGCTGCCGCCTATCTTATCGGGCGGTTCGAGAGCAAGAGCCCGTCTATCGTGGAAATGAAACGGGGGATCCTCTCACACGAGAACATCAAGCTGCCTCACAAGTGCACCGGCGACACGGAGCTGCAGGTAGCGTAACCGCTACTCCTTCTTGTCGGTGAGGGCAGCGATGCCCGGCAGTTCCTTCCCTTCGAGCAGCTGGAGGGATGCCCCGCCACCCGTGGAGATAAAGGATATCGAATCCGAGACGCCGGCCTTGTGGACCGCAAGGTCGGTGTCTCCACCACCCGCGATGGTGAGGGCGTAGGCGTCCGCCACCGAGTGGGCGATTGCATAGGTTCCCCGCGAAAAGGCATCGATCTCAAACACTCCCATCGGTCCGTTCCAAATGATCGTCTTCGCGTCCTGGATCGCCTCCGAGAAGAGTCTCACCGACGCGGGGCCGATGTCGAGGGCACGCCAGCCCTTCGGAATCTCCTGGGTCGTCACGATCTTCGTTTCCGCTCCCGGCTCCATGCTCTGGGCGATGACGCAGTCAACGGGCAGGTAGAACTTCACGTTGTTCCTGATCAGCTTCTCGCGGATGGTGTTCGCGAAATCGAGCATTTCGCCCTCCACGAGGGAGTCCCCGATCTCGTAGCCCATGGCGCGGATAAAAGTGAACGCCATCCCGCCGCCGACGATGACCTTGTTCACCTTGTCGACGAGGTTCTCGAGCACACCGATCTTTCCGGAGACCTTCGCGCCCCCGAGGATCGAGACGAAGGGCCGAATCGGGTTCAGGACGGCGCCCTTCAGATACTCGATCTCTTTTTTCAGAAGGAAGCCCGCGGCCGAGGGGAGGAACTTCGTGATGCCGACGACGGAGGCGTGCGCGCGGTGCGCGGCGCCGAAGGCGTCGTTCACGTAAAAGTCCGCGAGGCGGGAGAGGGCCCTGGCGAAGTCCTCGCCGTTCTTCTCCTCCCCGGGATGGAACCTCAGGTTCTCGATAAGGAGGACGTCGCCGTCCTTCATCTTCGCGATGATGTTCTCGACCTTCGGGCCGATGCAGTCCTCCGCAAAGATAACTTCCTTGTCGAGGAGCCTCTGGAGTCTCTTCGCCACGGGGGCCATGCTGAACCTCGGATCGGGCTTGCCCTTCGGCCTGCCGAGATGGGAGGCGAGAATGACCTTTGCGCCCTCGTCGATCGCGTAGTTGATCGTCGGGAGGGTCGAGCGGATCCTGCGGTCGTCGGTGATCTTCAGGTTCTCGTCGATCGGTACGTTGAAATCCGCACGGATGAAGACCCTCTTGCCCTTCACGGAGAGGTCCTCGATCGTGAGCTTCGAGAGAATGTCGGTCGGCACCGCCGGATTACCGTTTCTTCTTGCCATGGGTCACCTCACTTCGTGAGATAGAGAATAAGGTCCCTGAGACGGCTGCTGTAACCCCATTCGTTGTCGTACCAGGAAATGACCTTCACCATCCGGCTCTCCATGACCTTGGTAAGGGTCGCATCGAATATCGAGGAATGGGGGTTGCCGTTGAAATCCACGGAGACAAGCGGCGCGTCCACATACTGGAGAACGCCTTTCATGGCGCCCTCTGCGGATTTCTTCATCGCCGCGTTTACGTCATTGACGGTCACGTCCTTCTGCAGTTCCGCCACGAGGTCCACGACCGAGACGTTCGGCGTGGTGACCCTCATCGCGAACCCATCAAGTTTGCCCTTCAGTTCCGGAAGAACGAGTCCGATCGCTTTTGCCGCGCCGGTGGTCGAGGGGATCATCGAGAGGGCGGCTGCGCGGGCCCTTCTCAGGTCCTTATGGGGAAGATCGAGGATCCTCTGATCGTTGGTGTAGGAGTGAACCGTGGTCATCAGTCCGCGGATGATGCCGAACTCCTTATGGAGCACCTTTGCGACGGGGGCGAGACAGTTTGTGGTGCACGACGCATTCGAGATGATCCGGTGCTTCGAGGGGTCGAGGGTCTCTTCATTGATCCCGAGGCAGACGGTGATGTCGGGGTCTTTTGCGGGCGCCGAGATGATCACCCATTTCGCTCCTGCATCGAGGTGCTTCGCGGCCTTTTCCCCGTCGGTGAAGAAGCCCGTGGATTCAATGACGAGATCGACGCCGAGCGCCTTCCAGGGAAGGTTCTCCGGGGATTTCTCCGCCGAGACCCTGATCTCTTT
>DASPUT010000162.1 GCA_035622735.1 Thermodesulfovibrionales bacterium
TAATGATCTGGTACAAAGACGCACCCTTTGAACAGAGTGTTCCTTCGTTGATTGGATGCTCCGGGTCACCTTCCGTGTTGACAACCTTCCCATCCTTCACGGAGACGAGGATGCCACAGCCAACGGAACAATAAGGACATACCGTAGTCGTCTCTTTTGCGCCTTTAATCCTCAGCCCCTGAGCGTGGGCCTTCACAGGATCGAGGTTGACTCCGAGCGATCCAAGCGCGAGAGTTCCGCCGGACAATTTTAGGAAATTACGGCGTGATATCTGCATCATTCTCCTCCTCTTTAAAGGGCCGTACACCCGTGAGCAGTGCGCCACGGCCACGTTGATACATTGCGTACCGTGATGAATTTGTTAAGGGAGTCTCCGCGTTGTGCAGTACTTCATACCTGGTGCGTAAAGAACCTGCATTTCACCTGCAGAAGCGAGTAGTGATAACCACATCATGACTATTAAAAAAAAATTATAGGTTTATGAAAAAAATATGTCAACCCTTTTCTTCTTTAGCAGCCGCCTTCTCGGCGATTATCTTCTGGGCCAGGTGTGCCGGCAGTTCTTCATAGTGGGAAAATTCCATGGAATAGAGTCCCCTGCCCGAGGTGACACTCTGGAGCTGGTTCGCGTATGTCAGCATCTCCGCCATCGGGACGAGAGCCATGATCTTCTGGTTGCCTCCCGCCTGGGGTTCGACGCCCTGCACCTTACCCCTCTTCGCGTTCAGGTCTCCGATGACAGAACCGAGGGTATCGTCCGGAGTTGTTACTTCCACCTTCATAATCGGCTCGAGCAAAACAGGTTTTGCGTCGTGTACGACTTTCTTGATCGCCATCGAGCCGGCAATCTTGAATGCCATTTCCGAGGAGTCAACGGAGTGGTAAGAACCGTCATAGAGGCTTACCCGGAAATCCACGAGTGGGTATCCCGCGATGACCCCTTCGTGCATCGCCTCGACGATACCCTTTTCGACGGCAGGAATATACTGGCGGGGGATAACCCCCCCGACTATCTTGTCTACGAACTCGAATCCGCCCCCTCTCGGCAGCGGCTCAATTTCTATCCAGCAGTCTCCGTATTGCCCTCTTCCGCCTGATTGTTTCTTGTATCTTCCCTGTCCGCTCGCGGAAGCCTTGATCGTCTCACGGTACGGGATTTTGGGAGTCTTCATGATTACTTCCACCCCGAACTTTCTCTTCAGCCTCTCGAGGGTGACTTCAAGGTGAACCTGTCCCATCCCGGAGAGGAGCATCTCCTTCGTTTCTTCATCGCGGTGAAATTTCAGAGTCGGGTCTTCTTCGAGTATCCTGTGGAGTGCGGAGCTGACCTTATCTTCATCTCCTTTTGACTTGGGTGCTATGGCATAGGAAATGATCGGCTCCGCAAATTTGACCTTCTCGAAGACGATGGGACCGGACTCATCCGAGAGCGTGTCGCCGGTGTTCGTCTCCTTCAGTTTGGCAACAACGCCGATTTCACCGGGACCGATCAATTGCGCCGGAACCTGTTTTTTCCCGAGGAGATAAAAGACTTGGCCTATCCTCTCCTTTGTCCCTGCTGTCGTGTTCAGGACGGAGGAGTCTGCCTTGAGGGTCCCTGAATAGACCCTGAAGATCGAGAGTTTTCCCGCGTAAGGGTCAGCGATGGTCTTAAAGATATAGGCAGAGAATGGGTCCTTTTCATCGGGTCTTCTCTCTATCTCCTTGCCGTCTTTCGTCTGCTTGCCTTTAATCGGCGATATTCGGGCCATCTCAACAGGAGAAGGGAGACAGAGCACTATCGTGTCGAGGAGTTCTGCCATCCCGATGGTCTTTGCCGCCGACCCACAGGCAACAGGGATGAACCTGCGGGTGAGCGACCCTTCCTTTATCCCTCTGACGATCTCGTCGTCTGTCAGAGCGCCGCCATCGAGATAGCGTTCGAGGAGTGCGTCGTCGGATTCGGCGATCTTTTCGATGAGTCTTTTCCTGTAGCCCTCAGCCTCGGCAAGGAGTGCGGCGGGTATCTCAGTCGATGTGGGTTTCCCGCCTGAGAACGTGAGGGCCTTCATGGAGCGGATATCGATGATGCCTGAAAAGGTATTGCCCGCACCGATAGGCATCTGGAGCGGTATCGCCTCTGTTTCGAAAGACTTTTCCACTTCCGATAGGGCCCGAGCAAAGTTGGCGTTGTCCTTATCCATCTTGTTCACAAATATAATTCTCGGAATCTCGAATTCGCACGCATATTTCCAGACTTTTTCGGTCTCAGCCTTCACCCCGGAAATTGCACTCACAATGATGACTGCCCCGTCGACTCCTCTCAGGCAGCCCCTGGTATCTTCGAGGAAATTTATGAAGCCGGGGGTGTCGATGATGTTTATTCGGTGACCGTTCCAGGCGCAGAAAGCAAGAGACGACGAGATAGTTATCTTTCGGGCAATCTCCTCCGGTTCAAAGTCGGTGGTAGATGTCCCGTTGTCCACCGAACCCAGTCTGTCGATCGAGCGGGCAGCAAAGAGAGTGGCTTCGGTCAATGAGGTCTTCCCCGCACCCCCATGCGCGATGACAGCAACGTTGCGAATCTTTGACACGTCAAAGTTGGCCATGTAATCCCCCTTCTATAATCTATTTATGGAATATTCAGTACGTAACCTCAGAGCGTGCGAAAACGAGAACCCGGATTCTCAGCCAGAGGGTCCTCAAGGTTTCCGTAATTTTAATCTTTAAGAGAGAAATACGCAAGGGCTTGAAATCATTTCCGGAAGAGAAGACGGGTTCCTCAGAAGAAACTCTTCATGTGAGCCTCCTTCCTCTCTGCGGGAATGATCAAGGCGCCTCGGTCAGACTGCTGCGAACTTTCAAGATCATACAAAACGGCTCCGGAAGCATCTCTTGACAGATTATTCGAGAATTTCCTCGATCGTCGGTTTGTATTCTATATTTTTCTCCGCCCTGACGCTCCATATCCTGATGAGGAGGAAGGATAGCAGAAAGGCCCCGAAGCCCGAGACTGCGGAAAGGATATCCGGGTCTGCCTCTCTGAAGAGCCCGCTCAGAAACTCTTTTCCGATCACGGCGCCGATAACGAGAGCGAGAGTCGGTACCCCGTACACGAGCAGGGCACCCTTAAGGTACGAGTAAGGCTTCATCACCACCTTCACCTTCTGGCCTATCGCGGCACGTATCGTATTAACCGCTTCTATCTCTGCCCCGGATTCAGTGAGTTTACACCCTGCCCGGCATTGGTCGCAGGCAGATTTTCTTTCTACGGAGACCACAGCTATAATGCCGTTTACCGCCTTGACGATTCCGATTTCATCCATTGTCCTCGCGAGTGAGCCTGTAGCTCCGAGCGGAAAAGGGCAGGCCCGTTTCTCCTCTCATCTCTGCGTCTGCAGCCGAGACGCTCTTTTATCGAACAACCCTGTTGTTCTGGTCGAGACGAATGATCGTCGGTCTGAAATCGGTAAGGTCCTCGGACGCGAAGTAGCTGTAACAGAATATAATCACCTTGTCGCCGACTACGCCTTTCCTCGCCGTCGGCCCGTTCAGACAGATTTCTCCGCTCTTCGCCTTCCCGGGCATGACGTAGGTTTCGAATCGCTCGCCGTTGTTCAGATTGCTCACCATCACCTGTTCGAAGGGGAGGATGCCACTCTCCTGCAGGAGGTCAGAGTCTATGGTTATGCTGCCTTCATACGCGAGATTCGAGTCGGTAACCGTTGCCATATGGAGTTTTGCTCTCAGGACGCAGCGTAGCATAATGATCTTCTATTCGATGATCTTGGGGACCCTGAAGAAATTGCCTGACCTGTCCGGTGCATTCGCAAGGGCGGCGCGAAGGGGAAGGGAACTTCTCAGAGCGTCCTCCCTCATCACGTTGTTCATCTCAAGGACGTGGGAGGTCGGGTCAACCCCGGAAGTATCGAGTTCATTGAGTTTCCTCACATACTCGAGAATGCCGCCGAGCTGGCCCGAAAACAGTTCTTTCTCGCTTTCCGAGAGTGAAAGCCGCGCAAGATGCGCGATATGTTCTACCGGTATTTTCAGTTCGATTCCTCTATATCTTTTCGAGATTAGCAAACCTGAGAACGAGTTTCTTTATTCCTATATTGGGGAAGTTTACCGTGACTTTTTGCTCTTCGCCGTCGCCGTAGCAGTCCCTCACAACACCGACTCCCCATTTCGGATGCCGTACCCGGCACCCCGCCACATAGGGGAAGACGCGTTTTGACGAATCCGCATCCCTTCTTGCAGGGGCCTGCGCAAGGGAAGTGCGAGTCGATTTCTCAATCCACTGACAGCACTCCTTCGGGACATCGAAGAGGAAACGTGACGGTTCCTGATTCTGGACTTTTGTGTAGAGCCTCCTCTTGCCGGCACCGGTGAGGAGAAGGACATCCTTCGCCCTCGTCATGCCGACATACAAAAGTCGCCGTTCTTCATTGATTTCATCGGGACTGTCGAGAGCCTTAAAATAAGGCAGCACGCCTTCTTCGAGGCCGATGACGAACACGACGGGGAATTCAAGCCCCTTAGCCGTATGGAGCGTCATAAGGGAAACAGCGTTCTCCTTTGGGGAATCGTCAAGGTTCGTGAGGAGGGCGACTTTTTCGGCGAAATCCTTGATGCCGGTATTTGCGGCAGACGCAATGAGTTCATCGACATTCTCATTTCTCTCTTCATCAATGAACTCACGGTAACCCGTCCTGTCGATAATATCCTTGAGCATCTCGGCTGCCGTCTTATATTTTTCAGACGCCACGTCTTCGATGAGGCGGATGAATTGCTCAAGACGGTCTGTGATATCCTGCGATTTCTTGAGCGCCGATTTGTTGGTCTTCATCGTCGATTTCAATGCCTCGAAGAGGCTGAGGGATCTCTTCTTGGCCTCCTGTTCTATCCTCGACAACGTGGCGGCACCTATTCCCCTCGGAGGGCAATTGATTATCCGTCTGAAACTCACGTTGTCATAGTGATTCAGGATAAGGCGCATATAGGCGATAATGTCTTTAATCTCCTTCCTCTGGTAGAAGGCGATGCCGCCCAGAATGCGATAGGGTATCCCCTCGTCCCTCAGTTTCTCCTCCACGGCACGCGACTGGATGTTGACCCGATAGAGCACGGCAAAGTCTCTGTACTCGTACGCTCCTTTCAGGTAGAAATCCTTTATGGTCTTTGCAATGTGCTGTGCCTCCTCGTCTTCGCTGCTGAGCCAACAGTGGTACACCCGCTCTCCGCATCCCCTACCCGTCCAGAGTTTCTTCTCTTTCCTGATGGGATTTCTTGCGATGACTGCGCCGGCCACATCGAGGATATTCTGCGTCGAGCGGTAATTCTGTTCGAGGCGTATTATCCTTGCACCGGTAAAATCTTTTTCAAAACGGAATACGTTTGTAACATCAGCACCACGGAACCGGTAGATGCTTTGATCATCGTCACCTACGACGGTAACATTCCGGTGGGCAGAAGCGAGCAGTCTCAAGAAGCGGTACTGGGCATAATTGGTGTCCTGGAATTCATCAACAAAAATGTACTGGAATTCGTCCTGATACTTTTTCAGGATTTCGGGATGTTTCTCGAAAAGCGTAAGCGTGAGACAGATGAGGTCATCGAAATCGAGGGCATTACACTTCTTCAGTTCGTCCCGATAACGCAGATAGACGCGCGCGAGCTTTTCATCGAATCCGAAGCCGTCGCCGGTCGAGAGGAATTCTTCCGGACCGATAAGGGACGATTTGAGGGCGCTGATCCTCGCTGCGACGCCGCGGTAAAGGGCTTCGTGGATCTTAAATTCCCGCAGGATATGCCGTATGAGATTACGCTGATCATCATCGTCGTATATCGAGAAATCGCGCGAGTATCCCATGGCGTCGATCGTCTTCCTGAGTATCTTGCTGCACTGTGAATGAAAGGTCCCGACCCAGGAGCCATGCATATCCTTTCCCGTCAGCGACGAAATTCTCTCTTTCATTTCATTGGCCGCCTTGTTCGTGAACGTCACGGCGAAAATGGATTTGTTGGTGAGGCGCTTTGCCTTCAAGAGGTACGCAAACTTGTGCGAGATAACCCTCGTCTTCCCGCTCCCCGCACCTGCGAGTATCAGGAGAGGGCCTTCGGTATGGAGAAGGGCATCGCGCTGCTGGGGATTCAAACCTTCTAATAAGCTGTCTTTCGGCATGGGGGATCGCTTCTATAATACCATAAATGGCAGGACGGACGCCAAAATTTCATGACCATACCAAAGACACGCTCCGGTCCCTGATTATTCAACGGTAACGCTCTTCGCCAGATTCCTCGGCTGATCAACGTCACACCCCCGTAATACGCCGATGTGATATGCGAGGAGTTGCAGAGGCACGGTCAGCAGGATTGGCGTCAGATAGGCATTGGATGGCGGAACGGACATAGAGAAATCAGAGAGTGCAGGAACCTCACGATCTCCGGCGTTCACGAGAGAGACGACTTTGCCGCCCCTGCTCTTCACTTCCTGGATGTTGGAGATTATCTTTTCGCGGAGCGTATCTTTCGGCGCCAGGACGACGACCGGAAGTTCTTCGTCTATCAGCGCTATGGGCCCGTGCTTCATCTCTCCGGCGGGATACCCTTCCGCATGAATATAGGAGATTTCTTTGAGTTTGAGCGCACCTTCGAGGGCAATGGGGTAATCGATGCCCCTGCCGAGGTAGAGAAAGTCGTCTGCCTTGCAGAGGGCCTTCGCCATGGTTTCTATATCTTCGTTGCGTTCAAGGATCTGTTCCACTTTGTCGGGGAGAGAGAGCAACTCCCTCAAGAGGAGACCGGCCTTCTCTCCCGACAGGGCGCCCGTTGTCGAACCCACTGCCACGGCAAACAGGTAAAGCCCGATGATCTGGGAGGTGAAGGCCTTTGTGGATGCGACACCGATTTCAGGGCCGGAGTGGGTATAAAACACGGCGTCTGCTTCCCTCACCGATGAGCTTCCGACCACATTGCAGATACTGAGGACTTTCGCACCAATCTTCCTCGCCTCCTTCTGGGCAGCAAGGGTGTCGGCGGTTTCCCCTGACTGGGTTATCGCTATGAGGAGGTCGCCCGGTTTTATGAGGGGGTTTCGGTACCTGAATTCCGAAGCCACATCGACCTCGACGGGGACCCGTGCGATATTTTCGATGGTGTATTTGCCGACGAGGGCTGCGTGCCATGAGGTGCCGCAGGCGACGATGAAGATCTTCCCGATAGCCTTTAGATCGTCTTCCGTGAGACCGAACTCTTCCAGGTTCACTTCTCCTCTTTCCGCACTGAACCGTCCCCTCAGCGTATCCGCAATCGCCCGCGGCTGCTCGTAGATCTCTTTCAGCATGAAGTGTTTATATCCGCCTTTTTCCGCCATGGAAGGGCTCCACGATATGGACGTCACCTCTTTCTGGATCGGGACCCCTTCGAGCGTCGTTACCATGACACCGTCATCGGTCAGAATCGCCATCTCCCCGTCGTCGAGGAACATCACCCGTTTCGAGTGATTGAAGAAGGCCGGCACGTCGGAAGCGATAAAGTATTCCCCGTCACCGAGGCCGACGCAGAGGGGACTATCTTTCTTTACGCCGATGACCTTGCCTTCTTCTTTTTCACTGATCACCGCGAGGGCATAGGCACCCCTGACGTCTCTCAGGGCGTCCCGGACAGCATCTTCCAAAAGACGCCCCTCCGAATATTTGTGAATGAGGTGGCACAATACCTCCGTGTCCGTTTCAGAGGTGAAACGGTACCCTTCCGCAATGAGCATTTGTTTCAACTCCAGGTAATTTTCGATTATCCCGTTATGGGCGATGACTATCCCGCCGGACCTGTGGGGATGCGCATTCTCCTCCGAAGGTTTCCCGTGAGTCGCCCAACGCGTATGTCCTATGGCGGTTCGGCTTTCCCCGCTATCTCTTCCAAAGAGGCTGAGGAGGTCATTCACCTTGCCTTTGCACCTCTTGATCGCTATCTTTCCTTCGGAAAAATAGGCTAGCCCTGCTGAGTCATAGCCCCTGTATTCAAGGCGCTTGAGTCCTTCCAGCGCAACCGGGATGGCGTCTCCCTTTCCCGTATATCCGATTATCCCGCACATGACAGCAGTCAGCAATCGGAGGATGGCTTCATAAAGCAGCCTTCCCGGCTACCTGACACGCTTCTGCCTCCCACCCTTCTTTTTTTCTCCCTTCCCCGTTAGGCCTTTCTTCAGCACCCAATTTCTTATGTTCTTCTGCGGCACCCTCGAAAGCGCCAGCGACATCGGAGGAACAGGTTCCGTTATCGTGGAGCCTGCACCGACATACGCTCCCCTTCCGATCGAAACGGGCGCGATGAGCTGTGTGTCGCTCCCGATAAAGACGCCGTTCTGAATCTCTGTCCGGTGCTTCTCTTTCCCGTCATAATTACAGGTTATGGTCCCGGCGCCGATATTCACGTCCTTTCCCACGAGCGCATCTCCGATATAGCTCAGATGCGATGCCTTCGTTCCGTCGCCAACGACAGACTTTTTTATCTCCACAAAATTGCCTATCTTTGCACGGGAGCCTATCGATGACCCCGGCCGTATATGCGCAAAAGGTCCGATCTGCGCATTCTTCTTTATCTCCGATTGTTCTATGACGGATGAATCTTTTACCGTCGTATTGTCTCCGATCACGCTTCCGGTGATGCGCACATTGGGATATACCGTGCAGCCGCGGCCGATACGGCTGCCCCTCTCAAGATAAACATTTGGATAAACGAGCGTGTTCCTCCCGACCTCCACCCCCGCATGGATGTGAACCGAAACGGGATCGATAAAATCGACTCCGCCCCTGATCAGGTCGTTGACGATCCTCTCCTGCATGACCCGCTCGGCCCTCAAGAGTTCCTGCCGCTTGTTCACCCCCACGAGTTCATCCTCTGATCCGATACCGTAAACCCCTACGCGCAGATCTTCCTTTGCAGCTATCTCGACGAGGTCGGTCAGATAGTATTCTCCCTTCGACTTGTTTATCCGGATCCTTAAAAGAAGCCTTGTGACGGGTGCGCTGACCGCATAAATCCCGCTATTAACCTCCCGGATTTCTTTCTGTTCGGGAGAAGTATCTCTCTCTTCGATGATCTGCCGGACCCTGCCGGAATCGTCTCTCACGATTCTGCCATAGGACGAAGGATCGCCCGCGAAGAAGGAAAGGACAGACAGGGAGTCCGCATGTTTTCTTGACCGCTCCAAGAAATGTTTCAGGGTATTCACGGTAATCAGGGGAGTGTCTCCGTTCAGTACAAGTATCGTCCCTTCAAAACTACCGAGGAGCGGGAGGGCCTTCAAAAGGGCATCACCCGTCCCTTTCGGCTCTTTCTGCACCGCGTAGGAAATCCGGGAGCCGGTGACGGCACGCCTGATCTGCTCGGAATGTTTTCCGACAACGATGACTGTTCTTTCCGGATTGACCCCTTCGACCGCGTCGAGGACATACTGGAGCATCGGCCTGCCGCAGAGCTCATGAAGGACCTTCGGCTTCGAAGAGTACATCCTCTTTCCGAGACCGGCCGCCAGCACAACGCAGGCTATTGGCATCTCTCCGCCTCGAGAATCTTCGAAGGTGCCGCGATGCCTCCGGAGAGGATAATCTTAATGCCTTCCTCTATAGGTATGTCCGTATAAATGATGTCTGTTTCCCGAAATAGCACGATCTCCCCGAGGTAGAGGTTGTTCGTGGGGATATAGACGGCCCTGAGGCATAATTCACTGCGATTCTTTTCAGACTTTATCGTGCATTCCTTTGTGAGGAAACCAAAGGAAAACGATCCCTGTCTCGGGTATTCGACCACGACAAATTCCCTGAATGAACTCTTGTTCTCCGGTGAGAAGGCGTCGACGAGATGCTTCACCGCCGTATAGAAGCCTTTAATCACGGGGATCTTCAGGAAGAGTCTCTCCAGGAAGCCGATCACCTTTTTCCCGAAAACATTCGTCGAGATGAAGCCGGTGATGAACACGAGAATGACGGCCGATATGAATCCGAGTCCCGAGACGTGATAGCCGAGGATATTGTCGAAAAAAGGAAGGAGCCCATCAACAAACTTGAAAAACCAGACGATCGCCCAGATGGTTATTATGCCGGGAATCGTAATGACGAGCCCGGCAAGAAATCTCCTCTTGATGGTGCTGCGGATAGAGGTCATCTTATCTTTCTGCCTTGGTCATGACCTCATCGGGCACGTCAAAATTCGCATACACGTTCTGTACGTCTTCATTCTCTTCGAGGATTTCTATGAGCTTCATCGTCTGCTCCGCGGTCTTTTCATCGAGAGGGACATAGCTCTTCGGGAGCATCGTCGTCTCTGCAAGGGAAACAGCTACGCGCGATCCCTCAATGGCCGTCTTCACGGCGTTCAGATCCTCCGGCGACGTGATCACCTCGTAACTGTCTTCCCGGGGATCGTTCCTCATGTCGAGGGCTCCGGCATCGAGAGCGACGGTCATCAGGGCGTCCTCGTCGGTCTTGTTCTTTTCGACAAGGATGTATCCCCTTTTTTCGAACATCCAAGATACGCATCCGGCCTCACCCATGTTCCCGCCGTGCTTCGACATGATATGCCGTATCTCGGAGACCGTCCTGTTCTTATTGTCGGTGAGCACTTCGATGAGAACGGCGACACCGCCGGGACCGTATCCTTCATAGATGAACTCTTCGTATGTCGTCCCGGGCAATTCCCCGGTACCCTTCATAATGGCCCGTTTAATATTGTCATGAGGCATGTTAACCTCTTTCGCCTTCTCGATCGCAGTCCTGAGCCGCGGATTGCCTTCAGGATCACCTCCGCCGAGCCGTGCGGCGATGGAGATTTCCTTGACGATCTTGGTGAATACCTTGCCCCGTTTCGCATCTGTATGAGCCTTTTTGTGCTTGATCTGAGCCCATTTCGAATGTCCCGCCATGATTTATTTCCCTCCGCTGCTGGTCCATTATTCTACCACAGGAGACGCCCTTTTTTTAAGACTGAAAGGAGGATGTCGGAAGTCCGTATCGTAAGCCAGGCAGGAGAAATGAACCCTCATGCTGCCGTCAAAGAACCGGCCGCTTACCTTTTACTCAATGCCGTAATCCTTTATCTTGGTAAGAAGGGTCTTATAACTCACCGTGAGCAGTTCTGCGGCCCTGCTCTTGTTCCCCTTCGTTTCCCGCAAGGCCTTTCTTATCCTCCGGGTCTCTGCAAGCCTCACCGCCTCCTTCGTGGTCTCCTCGAGGGTCCCCTCCATCGGTAGGTCGTGTATTGTTGACGCGCCGGCGCCTTGGGGCAGCGAGATATGCTCCGGGGTGATCATGCCGCCGTCACAGAGGATCACGGCCCGTTCAATGGTATTTTCGAGTTCTCTCACATTTCCCTTCCACGGGTATTTCATGAGCAGGTCGATCGCTTCAGGAGAGATACTCTTCGCTGCCGTCTTAATCTCAGCGGAGTATTTCTTCGCAAAGAAATCGGCTAGCAACGGTATGTCTTCAGCCCGTTCCCTCAGGGGAGGAATCGATAACGGGAAGACGCTAATTCTGTAGTAGAGGTCTTCCCTGACGCTCCCGTCCGCCACAGCCTTCTCGATCTCCTTGTTTGTCGCGGCGATAACCCTTACGTCGACACTGATCGGCTTCAATCCGCCGATACGCTCTATCTCACCTTCCTGTATCACCCTGAGGATCTTTGCCTGAAGGGAAATGTTCATTTCCGCAATCTCGTCGAGGAATATCGTCCCCCGGTCCGCAAACTCGAACTTACCGATCTTTCGCGCCTCCGCACCGGTGAATGCACCTTTTTCGTACCCGAAGAGTTCCGATTCCAGAAGCTCCCCCGGTATCGCGGCGCAGTTGATCGGGACAAAGGGATTATCTTTTCTCGGACTGACGAAATGGATCGCCCTGGCAAACAGCTCCTTTCCCGTCCCGCTCTCGCCGAGGAGGAGCACGGTAGTCTTTGCCGGAGCAACCTTCTGGATCTTCTGCGCCACGTCGGTGATTTCTTTGCTCTTCCCGAGTATCTTCGGCATTCCGATTACGGACGAAAGCTCTTCCTTCAAGAGGGTGTTCTCGGCGATGAGCCGCTGGTTATCTATCGCCTTCTTTATGAGATGGAGGAGGTGATCGGTGTCGAATGGCTTCGTGATGAAATCAAAGGCGCCCTCCTTTATCGCCCTTACCGCCAGGTCTACGGAGCCGAAGGCGGTCATGAGTATCACCGGTATGAGGGGGTTCTCTTCCTTCACCGCCATGAGGACATCCATGCCGTTTTTCTGGGGGAGTTTCAGGTCGGTGAGGACAAGGTCAATTTTGTCGGTTCTCACTTTCCTAATCCCTTCCGTGCCGTCCCGTGCGATGACAGGGCGATACCCCGCGGTCTCGATAGTCTCCTTCAGCATCTGCGCCATCGACTCTTTGTCTTCAACGATGAGGATTGATTCCATGGAGAGCCTTTCTGATCCCCCGCGCGGCCTGCCGTATCCTGTGCTCGTTTTCGACGAGGGCAAATCGTATGAAGTCGTCTCCGCCCTCGCCGAAGCCTATCCCGGGGGAGACGGCGACGCCGGCCTCCTTAATGAGGAACTTGCTGAATTCGAGAGAACCCATCTTCTTGAACGGCTCCGGAATTTCTGCCCACACAAACATCGTCGCCTTGGGCGGTTCGAGGTTCCAGCCGTCCTTATGAAGCCCCTTGATGAGGGCATTTCTCCGGGACTCGTAGGTCTTTCGAATATCAGCAACGCAATCCTGGGGCCCTCTGAGGGCGATGATGCTCGCGATCTGAATTGGCTGAAACATCCCGTAATCGAGATAACTCTTAATCTTTGTGAGAGCGCCGACCATTTCCCTGTTACCGCAGCAGAACCCGACCCTCCATCCAGCCATGGAGTAGCTCTTCGTGAGCGAGAAGAACTCGACCCCAACATCCTTAGCACCGTGAGCCTGGAGGAAGCTCGGGGCTCGGTATCCGTCAAAACAGAGATCCGCATAGGCGAAATCATGGATCACGAAGATATCGTGTTCCTTCGCGAATGCCACGACCTTCTGAAAGAAATCGAGTTCAATGCACTCCGTTGTGGGGTTGTGGGGGAAATTTATCGTGAGCATCTTTGGTTTGGGCCATGACGACTTGAACGCCTTTTCCATCTCCTCGAAAAAATTATAGCCCCTCCCTGTCGGGATATATCTCACCTCGGCTCCTGCAAGGATCGCACTGTAGGGGTGAATGGGATAAGCAGGGGTCGGTGTCATGACGACGTCGCCGGGACCGAGTATGGCGTATGCGAGGTGGCTTAATCCTTCTTTGGCCCCGATCGTTGCGACAACCTCTGTCTCGGGATCCAAGTCGACATCATACCGCCGCTTGTACCATTCGGTAATGGCGATTCGCAACTGCGTTATGCCCCGTGATGCCGAGTAGCGGTGGTTCTTCGGATTGTTTGCCGCCTCACAGAGCTTGTCTACGATATGTTTTGGTGTCGGGAGGTCGGGATTCCCCATGCCGAGGTCTATGATGTCCTCGCCCTTCCTCCTCGCGTCCATCTTCAGGGCGTTTACGATGGCAAAAACGTATGGCGGAAGCCTTTTTATCCTGTTGAATTCTAACATGCGTACTCCTCAGCACATAATGGGTCTAATCGAGACAAGTCTTAATATACCAGATTTGTTACGCTTTTGCTAAGAACGAAGACCTCTGCGCTCCAGGAAATTCATCACTTCCGATCTCACCGTTTCATGAAAGAGTATCCCGGCATGATTGACGGCAAAGATCCGATGTTCATGGTCCCAGGGAAGTCTTGAGCTCTCAAGAGAGACGAGGCCATCTCCCTTCCCGTTCTTCATCTCGTCCGGGAGAAACCTTTCCGGGATGACGTTCTCAAAAACTTGAGGAAAGGAAAGAACCTCCTGTGGTTTCATTCCGTCTTCTTCCACCCCATTTGGTACCATCCGATAAAGAGAAAAGAGCTTCGGGTCTTTCCCCCCTGCCGAAAAGTACCGTACTCCTTCGATCGGCTTATCATTGAGGGACCTGAAGAAGAGGGCATCGGGAAGCAACTCTTTGACCGCCCGGCTCGAGAGAAATTCAGCGATCCTCTTTATGGTATATGATACGGTTCCCTTCTCCGGCTCGAACAGAAGCTGGTTCAGAAGAGCGGCTACTGGCGAGAGGTAAGTTGCCCATAGGGCCATTCTGCTCCCCTTGTGGGGCGTCGCAAGCGTGAGCAGGCTCCTCACCCGGTCGTCTCCGGAGGCGAGGTACGCCCGCGCGATGAGACCGCCCCTGCTGTGGCCGATAAGGATTATCCCTGACTTGCAGAAATCCCTGTAGAGTGTCGTGACACGCCGCAGTTCCGAGACCGCCACTCGTATGCCGGATGCTGGTCGCTGCTGGTTCCACGTGATGACCGTATGCCCCCGTTCTTTGAGGTCGTGAAAGAGCGTCGTGAGGTTCTCGGGGGGGGTGCCGAAGGAAAATCCCCTCCCTTCAGCCTGTTCATTCGTGTCTAGTCTCTCGGGTTTTTCGCTGACAAGCAGACTGACCGGAACCCTGCCGCCGAGCAGCCTCGACTCTTGCGGGGATACCCATATTCGCTGGTCCATTCCGAGCCCGTGGATGAAGACAACGGCAGGCTTGTCTCCGGATCCCTCGATGATTGTCGTGTCGAGTTTCATAGGCCTAAGTTATAACAAAAGCTAATGAATTTATAAAGGATTTTTTATTTACAATTTCCCTGTCCAAGTGATATAAAATACAACTCCCAAAAATTTCCCAGGAGGTATCTCCATGAAACTATGTGTGCTTGTCAGCGACTTCAGGAATATGGATGACACATTATCACGACTGAAGGCGGATAAACTCGGCGTCTTCCTCGTCAGCAACGGTGTATACCACGCAGCGCTAAAAGAGGGCGGCAAGAAATCTTCGATCCTGGAAAAATCTCCCCACCTCTACGTGCTCTCTGAAGACCTGGAGTCAAGGGGATTTTCCGAGAGTGAAATTGACACCAGAGTGAGATCCATAACATACAGCGGCCTCGTCGATTTGCTATTCAACGAATACGAAAAAATTATTTGGATTTAGGAGGTATCATGGCCAAACTCACCATTGGTATTTTTTCATCACTTGTCGGTTCTCTCTCCCTCGATTTCGCGGTTAAACTCTCACAAGCCGCTATAAAGAAGGGACACTCAGTAGATTTCTGGCTGTCGGGGAACGCAACGATGCTTTCCAAGAAAGGCCAGCGGTCTTTTAAGGACTATTCTGCACTCCAAAAGCCCGTTCAGGAACTTTTGGCGACCGGGAAGTTTCAGATAACCGCGTGTGAGGCGTGTGCTGAGGCAAGGGGATTTCATAAGGAGGATACCATGGAGGGGTGCAAGCGCCACAGCATGGACTGGTACCTCGCAAGCTGCTTCAGTGCAGACAGGGTTCTCCACATAGGAGGTGATTAATATGGCAACAAAAAAACTTTCATTCATCGTGAAGAGTCTCCCCTATAAAACCGAGGCGTCGAGGCTCGCGTTAACACATGCCATCGCAAGTCAGACCGTAGAGATTTACCTGGAAGACGGTGACATGGTGGAACCGGTTCTCGCATTCATGGGTGATGGCGTGTTAAACTGTCTCAAGGACCAAACCGCCATGAACCTTTACGGAGTGACCAGTCTTGAGCAACATATAAAGAATTCGTTGCTCCTTGACTTAAAGGTGATAATCTGTAAAGAGGATGTGGAGAAGTTTGGTCTTTCCGAAGACGCATTGATTATGGATGCCGAAGATATCGGGGGAGAGACGAAGGCCAGCATCGCACCATTCAGCGAGATTATGAAGGAGATGGACTCTTCTGACCATCTCCTATTCTTTTAAGGAGGAACTATGGGAGAACTGAGCACTGCAACACCGACAGAAACACTTGATGTCCTTGGAAGGGTATGTCCATACCCTCTCGTCTTGACAAAAAAAGCGATGGAGAAATTGCCCAGTGGAGCCGTCATTAAGGTGTTATGTGATGCGCCTGCGTCGGCTGAGGACTCTATTCCAAGGTATGCGGAGAAACAGGGTTTCAAGTTCGAATCCGTGAGGCACGAGGGCTACTGGGAGCTGTACATACAGAAGAAGTAAAAAGTCCCCGGAGATTCCCTCCCCGGCAACTTTCGTCTTTCTGTAAATGATGAAGGGGGATGCTATGAATGGCATCCCCCTTCAGGTTACCCTGCGAACGTCCCTGACCCTACATCTCTTTTATCGTTATCGCAGTCGAAGGGCAGACGCCGAGACAGCTCTCGCAAAAGACACACTCCGCCGTCTGATACGGATCTGACTTGCTCTCCTTCATCTGAAATACGCCCTGCGGACAGGCATTCACGCATTCCTCGCAGCCTTCGCATGTAGCCGTGTTTACCGATACCATATACACTTAAGAATCACCTCCCAAATTTTTTTCCTATTCTGAATAAAAGGCATTCCAGAAATCAATTTGACCTTACATTTTGATTTATTGTTCCTTATCACCGATAATAGGGGGGAAAGAGAGCCATTGAAGGAGGCCCCTTGATGAAATACACCGGAATCAACCACTTGGCTATGGCGACGGGAGACATGGATAAGACAATCCGTTTCTGGAGGGACCTGCTCGGAATGAGATTGATCGTCGGGTTGGGAAAACCCGGGTACAGGCATTACTTTTTCGAAATATCGGAGAACGACCTCATAGCTTTCTTTGAGTGGCCGAAGGTTGAGCCTGTTCCTGAGAAAGAGCACGGCTATCCAGTAGCCGGACCCGTAGTCTTCGATCATGTCTCTTTCGGGCTCGAGACCGAAGATGCGCTCTGGGAATTAAAAGACAGACTTGATGCCGCAGGGTTCTGGGTCTCCGAGATCATCGACCATGGATTCATTCACTCTCTCTACTCCTACGACCCCAACGGAATCCCCATAGAATTCAGTCATCCTGCGGAGGGCGTCAATGTCCGTAATGACCCCACAATGGCCGATTCCGCCCCTTCACTGATAAGCAGGGAAGGACCCGAGCCCCATCCCGAAGAATGGCCCAATGTGGAGCGGCCTACCCCCCGCAGCGAGGGGAAGACTTATCCCGGTGTCGGGAGCGAGCTGTTTCATGGGATAGAGAAGACATAGCGGCACCGCACAAAAGAGAGTATCCTCTCTGTCAGGATAAGACGCTATTCTTCCGGTGCCGGCTTAGCCGTACGGTCTACGGTCAAGTCTCGACCGGCATCCTTCTCTCTTTGCCTTACGTCTCCAACCCATATCTCCCATGAATGTATAGAGCCATCGGGGGATAAAAGGTCTTGCCATGAGGGCCGTTGCTGTTTCCGGCACTGATCTCCCTTCAATGATAGCGGCGGCTGAGAGATCGAGGGCCCTTCTCAGATGCCGAGCCCTACCCCCTGCCTTTTCGAGTGGCTGACCTCCGATCGCTTCGCCGCCTCCGAAGGCGAGACCTCCTGCCCAGGCAAAGCCGGTTTCTTTTGCGAAGCGTCTGGAGATTGCGAGGGCCGTTTCGCTCTGACGGGCCTCGGGAAACCCTGAATTCGCAATGGCAAGAAACTCCTGCCTCCTCACATCGGGTCGCCCCTTTCGATCTTCTGCGATAGCCTCGAGGGCCCTGA
Source organism: Thermodesulfovibrionales bacterium (assembly GCA_035622735.1). NCBI lineage: Bacteria > Pseudomonadati > Nitrospirota > Thermodesulfovibrionia > Thermodesulfovibrionales > Thermodesulfovibrionales bacterium. Next base: position 17,610 of record DASPUT010000162.1, read on the forward strand.
TAACAGGAGTCGGAAGGCTGTCGATATAGAGCGGAAATGTAAGAACAATGATATCCGCGCCTTCTACTCCACGGAGTAATTTCTCCATGCCGTCCCGGGATGAGATGGATTGACTGATGAGAATCCTATCCGCCTCCATTCCCTTCTCTTTAACCTTCTCAAGCAGATAGGTGCCGATAGATTCTGATGTGCTTTTCCCCCTTTTCGGACTCCCGACGAGGAGCAGCATTTTTCTTGTTGTGCCCATGTTTTTTCACCTGCCTTCCGATAAAAGGGTATGTATCGTTTCCCTCATTTCCTGAGGTGTCTGGGTACCGTAAAGAAATCCTGCTGCGAAGGCAGGACTATGAAAATTGATGGCATTCTGCTTCACGAGGGTCCGGAATATCTGTTCGTTCTCCTCATCACGGTCCGGGAGACTCCCGATGGCGAGGAGGCTGGGGTACCTGCCATAACGCGGCTTATGGTGAATCTCCCCGGAAATTTTCTTAAAGAAGGGAGAGTTGAGCGGGATGAGTCTGTCGACCGCCTTCTTGAGTTCCGACGAGTATCCGCCGAAGGTCACCGGCGTCACAAGAAGGAGAAGGTCACTCCGGATGACCAGTCGTGCGATGTCCCTTCCCGCATCGTTGATGACACAGATGCCGGGCGTCTTCACCCAGCACCCGAAACATCCCATACATCCCCCAACTTTCGTGTTCCGGAGAACGAACGAATCAACCTGCCATGCCCTTTCCTTCATCTCTTCTTCAAGAAGCACTTTCATGGGAGCATTATCTGCCCCCCATCCGTCCAGAACTGTGACTCTCATTGCAACCTCCTTGTTTCAGCCGCGGTCTTCATCATAGGTTCTGTTTCCGACGGCAGCATTACCGATGTTCGTTAACTAAACGTTGTTTACTCTGGTGCCAAAAAAATTTATCGCTCTTCCTGCAACAGGGGTCCGAGGAAGAACGCAAGGGCTCCCTGAACGATCAACGGCATCTTCTCTTCGGGAAACATGGCACACCGCTCCCTGATAATCAGTGATGCGATTCCGTGCACATGGGACCATAAAGAGAATGTCGCCACATCGAGGTCCCCCCCGGGGAGCCTCCCCGCCTCCATACAGTCCTTCACATTTTCCCTCAGGAATTCATAAGAACGCCTTCCGATGTGCCATTCCTCTCTCTGCCGGATCTTCTTTGCAGGCCCTCTCATGATGAACATCAGGTCATAGTATTCGGGGTTCTCCAGGGCGAATTCGACATAGACCTGACCATGTCTTTTCAGACGGCGCAAGGGGTCCTTTATCGAAAGGACAGTCTGCTGGCGTTTATAAAACTCTTCGAACCCCTTCTCATGGAGCGCATAGAGGATTTCATCCTTGTCTCTAAAATGGAGGTAGATGGTTGCAGGGCTGTATTCGATCTCCTCGGCGATCCTCCTGAGGGTAATCCGCTCATATCCCTCTTTGAGAAAGAGCTTCATCGCTGCCGTCAGGATGAGGTCCCGGAGCCTTTCCTTTTCCCGCTCTTTTCTGTCCGCAATTCCCATGGCTTACTAAAAAACACAGTTTACTTTCTAAACGTAGTTTATCAAATTAGGGATAGGCCGTCAAGGGGTTTTTTATGATGAGGAACGTCACCGCGCGTCTTACTGGCGTAGAGATCATGAAGCGCGGGGGATACGAGTGCGACTTTTTTCGATCCTCTCAATCTAAATATCGGATCTTCATGTCTAGCGGCTGTTTTTGTGGTCCCGCGCCGGGCTTCGCGGCATAACCGACAGGAACCACGGCCATGAATTCTCCGTCTGGCTCTCCGAGGAATCGGAGGAGGTCATCCTTGATAAGGTAGAGAATTCCGAGCCATACCGTCGAGAGCCCGATCGATGTTGCCGCCAGCAGCAGGTTCTCGACGGCAGCCGCGGAACTCTGGATTTCCATGGTGCGGAAAAAATCCTGAGCCAGATCCTTTTCAACTCTAAAGAGCTCTGTGCCGTGCCTAATGAGATCGCCGGTATTGGCGATGGCGATGACAACGGGCGCTCCCGCGACCGACCTCGCGGCCATGCGGAGAAGGGCCGATGCCGGGCGCGGAAATCCCTCCGATCTGGATGAGACGAGATTAGCCAGTTCCTGCTTCTTCCTGTGTCGCAAGACGACAAACCGCCAGGATTGCTGGTTGTGAGCGGAAGGCGCCTCATTCGCAGCCTTAAGCAAGACTTGTATCTGGTCGTCAGATACTTCTTGTTTCGTAAAAGACCTGCTGCTGTGCCGGCGTCTGATGGTTTGCAACGTATCGTTCGGCAAAAAGACAGAATCTATGGGTGTCACGCGTCACCTCCGTACCAGAGACAGAGTTGCAGAGAATATTGCCTGTAATGTATCACAGAAAAGAAGATGAGGCAATGCCTTCCCGCGGGAGAACGCCGCAGCCCATCGATTTTCTATCCCGGAAGGGTTTTATCCAAGTTTTCCTGAAACGAATCGCACCGGGGTGGATGTTTTTGCTATAATAGCGCCCGGAAAGAATCTAACTTTCAGGAATGAGGAGAGGAGCGCATAATGGGTAAGAAAGGATGGGTGGTGGTTTTCGGCGGCATGGGCCTCAATCTGGCGCTCGGGATTTTATACGCCTGGAGTATCTTCGGTAAACAGCTTACCGAGGCGGTGGACAAGGGGGGATTCGGCTGGTCGAAAACAGAGGCGACTATTCCCTACACGGTGGCGATAGCCTGCTTCGCAGCCATGATGGTGCCTGCCGGACGTCTTCAAGATAGGTTCGGACCGCGCATCGTTGCGACCTGCGGAGCGATCCTGACCGGGATAGGGCTTATCATCGCAAGTTTCGGAAACCCCGGAACCATTGTGCCTGCCCTGATCGGGTTCGGCCTTTTCGCGGGGACAGGCATCGGACTCGGGTATGCCTCGGCGACGCCGGCGGCGGTCAAATGGTTTCCGCCCGAGAAGAAAGGGCTCGTTACCGGACTCGTGGTGGCCGGGTTCGGCCTCGCGCCCGTATATATCGCCCCTCTTTCGAAGCATCTTCTCACTGCGTACGGAATCAGCAATTCCTTCCGGATTCTCGGGATCGCATTCGTGATCGCGACGACGATCTTCGCACAGTTCATCAAAAATCCGCCCGCGCCCATACAACCTCAAAGGAACGCCGGACCGGGGACCATCATAAAATCTTCTCACAAGGACTATTCGTGGCGGGAGATGGTGAGGTCCCCCCAATTCTATCTGCTCTACATTCAGTATGCCTGCGCGGCTACCGCCGGGCTCATGATCATCGGGCATCTTGCAAAGATTGTCGCCCTCCAGTCGGGAAATACCATTAAGATCGGCTTTCTCTTTGTCGCGCTTCTCGCGGTCTTTAACGCCTGCGGGCGGGTTGTTGCCGGTATCGTGTCCGATTATATCGGAAGGATTGTCACCTTGGCCTTTGTCTGCATCCTGCAGGCCCTTATTATGTTCTTCTTTCCCCAGTTCGGTACTATTACCGCCTTCATTCTCGGATCGGCAATGGTCGGTTTTAATTACGGTGCCTGTCTTTCGCTTTTTCCTGCCTCGACAGCAGACTATTGGGGCATGAAGAATCTCGGGTTGAATTACGGGATTCTCTTTACGGCATGGGGTCTGGGAGGAGTCTTCGGCCCTCTCCTAGCCGGGAAGATCGCCGATGCGACCGGCTCTTACACGACGGCATACTATATCGCGGCTACGTTTTTGCTACTCGCTGCCTTTCTCGCGATGTTCAGCTACATCGGCATTTCCGTGAATGTTCCCGAAAAGGAGATCACGATTAGAATCGGAAAGAAAAGGGCGACTGAGACCGTTTAGCGGTCAACCCGATGTTCACTCACAGGCGAAAAAGGTGACGTAAGCCCCCACCTTTGAAACGCCTGCGACTCGTATCTTTTTGTCCAACATGTTCTCGTTGTGCCCCTTTGACTCTTTCCATCCTTCGAATTGGGCCGCAGCCGTCGAATAATTCCATCCGACATTTTCGACACAGCACATGCGACCCGAGCGACGAAACCTCTCGCCAAAATTATCGTGAGTCAGTCTTTCAGTCTCGCACATGTACTGACTATGGCTTTTTGCCAGCGTACGGGAAGCTGCATGAAGCGATAGAGGCTTCAGACCGTTCTTCTGGCGATACCGGTTGATTTGATTCAAGAGCTCCTCTTCAAAGGCTGGAGGAGGCTCCCCGCAGATCTCATGATGCGCTGCGAACAGAGGATGGAGTAACGGGAAAAGGACGACAAGGAACGTCAGGACAGCGATGAAGGACCGCAACGTTGTTTCTTTCTCCGTTTCACCGGTCATCTGGTATCAATAGTAACGAAAAGATTGCGGAAGAGCAATAAAAAAAGAACGGATGTTTCGAGGGGCAAGGATTCTTTTTTTGAGCGGGTTTTAGCGAAGATTTAGCGTGAAATTTGAAAGGGGAAAATTCTGTCGAGTATCCTGAAGGCCTCCAGCAGTTCCCGATCAGTCAGGAAGTCTCGGGAACCGCTGGACATCTTCATGCGCTGCGCGATCCATCTGCCGCTATTTCTCTCCTTCCGCTTTCTTCGGCGCTTTCTTCCGTTTCTTACCGCCGAGATAGGCCTCAGTCGGTCTCCATCCGAAGGCAGCGCCCCTTCCCGCAACATTCATCAGCCCGCCAACCGCTGCAGAACCGATCGCCGCAAAAAAGGCAAAGGGAAGGGCAACAACATAAGCGATGCCGATGAATGGGGCTGCGACTATCTTTCCGATGGTCCTTGCCGTTTCCCTGTAGCCGGTCTTCCTGATATAGTCCTTGTCTTCCCTGGCCGCATTCGCCAGTGCCGCAAACGGTTTCGGTTTTAGCGCCTCTGCAAAGAGGATATACCCGGCGATGAACATGATCGAAAGAATGTACTCTACCCCCTTGACGTGTGTCACAAAATCATAGAGCGTATTCATGGTTTCCTCCTTTTCCTTCGCGTCTTCTTACCAAAGGGCTAATGCGTTTATATTTTGCCCCGACAGTCACTTCGGGGTCTCTTTCCTTCTCTTCTTTCCTCCGAGATGGGATTCTAACGGTCTCCATCCAAAGGTCGCGAGATTTCCGACGAGGGAAAAGACACCCCCCAAAACCTTCCTCCCTATCAGGGCCGCTATTGTTGCGATGCCGATGAAAGGCAGCGCTATGGCATACAGAAGCCCGAGAAACGGTCCCACTGCCAAACTCGAGATGGTTCCTCTTACCCTATGTCCTTCTTCTGCCGTCATGACATTCACCCCTTTCTCTCTTATTTTGTCCTCTTGATCCATTTATATCAGACTGCAGGGGGGAATGTAATTGGAACAAATTCCTATTTTTAGGGGGAAATTGTCTTAGGAAGCCTTCAGAAAGAGTAGGGCGTGTTGCAAACCGATCTGAGGCCTTTACTGCTGCCGCCGGGGCATTGAAAAAGCATCAGTCTCCGGTGGGAGATATCTGGAATTCTATGATGGAGTCGAGTCCCAATAAAGTCTGGGAAAGACGCTGTATGTTTTCTTCCCGCTGCGTGCGGATCGTCATCTCGTATTCGAAAAATCTTCCTCCCTCCAGAAGACGATGGCTTAAGTTTGCGATGCTGAACCCGTGATCACTGATGAGAGTCTTCAAGTCCCTTTCGGGCATTACCTTGTCCCGATGAAAGCGGAGTGAGTGATGCGCATAGATAAGTGTCGGCATTCTTGATTCGATCCAGCGAAAGACGGAGAGCGTACCGAGGGTGAGTATCGTCACGATGAAGACGGCGTCGTAAAAACCGACGCCTGCAAGTATCCCGATAGCCGCAGTTATCCATATTGACGCGGCGGTGGTCAGCCCCCGTACGGAGAGTCCCTCCTTCATGATGACCCCCGCGCCCAGGAACCCGATGCCGGTCATGATTCCCTGAGCCATGCGCGTCGGATCGACCTTCACGGTTTCGAACATAGCGCTGGTGAACCATTTCTCCTGATAGATTGTGACCAGCATGAGGAGGCTTGAAGCGAGGCATACGAGGGTGTGCGTGCGAAACCCGGCGGGGCGACCGTGGTACGTCCTTTCGAACCCGACCATCCCGCCAGCTGCCATTGCTGCCAAGAGCCGCGTAACGATGTTTACTGTCTCACTGCTCATCGTCGGGATCCTGAAGAAGAGAATTTTGGATCGTCATTGAGTTTTCTGTATCCAGATCGCCAATGATAATCTTCATATTTCGTTAGTATATCACAGGCGCGACTTTCAGCTCTAAAGGCAAAAGGAGAAATAGTGTGACTCACTTTCTCGGCAGTGAAGACGACGAAGGGTGCCTCGATTCCAGTCGTCACACGGAATGATTACTTCTTGATTTCATTCAATTCCTTGGCGAAAATAAAGAATGAAACCAGGAGACTCGGTGTGAGGTTAGTAAAATACAACCAAGGAGGAGACGAATGGGATTGGAGTCCAATAGACAGGACCCTGTTGCAACAGATGGGGACAAGTATTCGGTTGTTCTGGAAAACGAACGCGTTAGGGTGCTCAGGTACCATGACAGGCCTGGAGACAGAACTTTACAACACGCTCACCCTGATTACGTCTTGTACGCAGAGTCTTCTTTCAAGCGCCGATTGATATTTCCTGATGGTAGTAAGCATGAGGTCGACGTCAAAGCGGGGAGTATCGTTTGGATGAAAGGGCATATCCACATAGGCGAAAACATAGGAGATACGAATACTGACGTAATATTTGGCGAACTGAAGGAAAATAGAACTTAAGACATTACGGAAAAGAATCCAAAATAATTATATTGAAACGATCGAAGGCGTCCAGCCGACCTGCCGCGCCCATCATTTCAGGGATGCCTCTCACCCGGATCACAGTCAATGGATTCGACAGACGCGCAGAGAAGAGGCTTTGATCCGTCAACGGGCCTTCTGCGACTGACAAATCGGGGCTTTTTGTTGTCTACGCGCCGGACGGGAGATCTCTCGCATCAAAGGCAGCAGTCATTCCCTGTTAGTGTCGCTCATCCAAGAATTCAAGCTCTCCCATGGTGCCGTCAAATGCGGAGCACGTTCATTTGATTTCTTTCCCCTTTAGATTCTTCTTCAGTTCTATCCAGTCCTTCATGTGACTCAGGTTCTCGCTGAGATACCACCAGCCATTCTTAAAGGAAGAATAGTCGGGAGCTCCGGTCATTGCGGAAGAATATCTTATTGAATTGCAATAAAAAAGCCATTGTTTCACCCACATTTTTTCTATTGTTTCATCAAAGGGATTTGTTTTGTCCTCTATCCCGGAAGCCCAGGCGTCAAGAAGAAGCTTTGTGGCTGCAAGGGTCATTTCATTTGTCTCTTTTACCGTATTTTCGAGTTTTGCAAAGTGGCCGTTTATCCAATCGATGTTGTGGCAGCTGTTACAGACGCTTTTCATGGTATTCATTCTTCTTTCCTGTTCCGATCCACCGATAAGATACTCCGATGCCTGTTCACCCGTGAAGGCCGTAGGCAGCGGCAGCCCGTCCTTGTTCCTTATGATCGTTGTATCCCCCGACTTAGGCTGGGGATGGCTGTATACAAGACCAAACAGCCGGACCCAGAGTCTGGCACCGAAGTCATGCGTTCTTTCTGTAATCACTTTGCCATCGGAGGAGACGATGAGGCTATTGTGGCAGACAGCACAGGATGGCGTTTTAAAGTCTCTTCCGACTGTCCATGGAACCGCATTGAACTCCCATTCATGCTCCTTGGAGAACAAGATGTCCCCGTGCTTGCTCTCCTCATAGACGTCCCACGCGGGCGTGTCCGGCTCCAGATGGCACTGGGCGCACGTATGGGGCTTTCGAGCGGTTTCTATGGAAAAGCTGTGCCTCGGGTGGCATGCCGAGCATGAACCTTTGCTGCCGTCAGGGTTCTCCCTGCCCACCCCCTGATTCGGCCAGTTCGTGAGGTCGGGGAACATCAACTCTCCCATCTTGGTGTTTACCTTTTTCAATCCTCTTGACTCGACATTTGTTCCGTGGCATCCGAGGCATGTCTCGCGGAGAGTGTCGTCAGAGGCCTTCTCGGATGAGATCTTTCCGTCCTTTATCTTCTTGAGGCCGGTTACGGTGTCAACTAATGCATGATAGACAGGGTTCCCCATCAGGTTCTTAACGGCATTGGCCTTCTTGGTCCCGGAAAATTGATCTGCCTCAACAGGGTGACAGGTCCTACAGTCACTCGGAGAAACAACCACATTTATTTTAAATCCCATATGTTCAAAATTATCCCTGTGCTTTTCAGGGTTCTGTCTGTGGCATTCGTAGCATCCGACAACGTATCCTGAAAATGCCTCAGGCAATGTATCCGTCGAGATCCTCCGCTCGAGAATGCCTCTTTTCATGGCATCTTCCGGTTTTGTTCTTGAGTGCCTGCTGGAAAGCCAGTCCTCAACGATCCCGGGCGTAAACATTTTATGACAAGCTACGCAGGCCCGCGTCTGTGGACTCAAGGGAGTCACATCTTCCTTCTCTTTTTTTTCAGATGCGACACCAAAAGTTGTAAAGACAACAATAGTCAGTAAAGCGATGCTGAATCTGATTATATCTGTCATAGACACCTCCTTGCATGGCAAAATCTAAAGAGAAAAATCAACAGACAACAGCTTTGCCGAAACATCTCCCACACGAAAGCACCCTGTCTCTCGCAATTACTTTTTTATAATGTAATTTTCTCATATAATCAATTCTTTTCAAGCCGCGTCTCTTTTGGGCCGGATTGGCAAGATGTTTCACTTAGAAAATGCGATTCTTCAGCAGGATGATTATGCGAACTTGTTTTGTAGTGAGATCGCTTGCATTTCAGTGCGCGTCTGATTGTGATGGAAGTCAGTCCATAGATCAAAAATCTGCCGATGTGGTGTATGGATGAAGTCTTGTCGAGTTTCACTTTCCTGAAAGTGTCGACGCGTCGGAACAGTCCGTGGAGCGATTCTTAGTCCGGGATTTGTGTTTACAGATGGCGTAGACACAAATCCGCTTTACAGCACTCTATCCTACTATCGCTCTCACATTAAGAAATAATGAGGGCCCATCCTTACGGAATGGGCCCTCTCATGCGACAATTTTGCAGGATTTCTCTAATGTTCCAACTCTATCCCTTCCGTCTCTTCCCTGACCGTGACGGCGACCTTATAGAGGATCGTCAGTATCAGAAATCCCATCGCCCAGACCCCGAGAGATATCACGATTTCGGGAGCGGTCGGCCAGTATTCGGTTATCGTCTCGAAGGGGTTCGGTATAAATCCGCCGATGACTAATCCAAATCCCTTGTCGATCCAGAGCGAAATAAAGACTGCGACACAGGCGAGTGCCAGCGTCGGTTCGGCCTTACGCGTAGAGGGATTAACAAGGAGAATGAGGGCTATCGCGGCGAGCACCGCAGACAACCACATCAGGGGAACGAGTTTCGCGTATTTGGCGATTCCTGAGTAAAGGTAGACGAAGGAATGCATATGGCCGGGTACGCCGCTGTAAAAGGCGGTGAAGAACTCGAGACCGAGGAAGAAGACATTTGCGATCATCGCATAGGTCACGATCTTCCCCAAGGCCAGAATCGGCTCTCTGCCCGGATCGAATTTCGTCAGCTTCCGCACGATCAAGGCGAGTATGACGAGCAGCGCAGGTCCGCCCGCAAAGGCAGAGGCGAGAAAGCGGGCAGCCATTATGGCACTCAACCAGAAATGCCTTCCGGGAAGTCCGGCGTAGAGAAAGGCCGTTACCGTATGGATGCTGAAGGCCCACGGGATGGAAATGTAGATTAACGTCTTTATCCACTGCGGAGGTTTCACCCCTTTGTGGTCCGAACTCAAGGTGATCCAGCCGATGAGGATGTTGAGCACGAGATACCCGTTCAAAACAAGCATATCCCAAAACATGATCGAGTTAGGGGTCGGATGGAGGATGACGTTCAGGACGCGCCTCGGCTGCCCCATATCGATAAAGATGAAGAGCATGCACATCGTTACAGCCGATACCGCCAGGAACTCTCCGAGGATGACGATCTTCCCGAATTTTCTGAAGTCATGGAGGTAAAACGGTATGACAAGCATCACCGCGGAAGCCGCCACACCCACAAGGAAGGTGAACTGGCCGATATAGAGGCCCCATGAAACATCCCTGCTCATGCCGGTTATTCCGAGACCGTAGTCAAACTGCCTGAGGTAAGCGATAAAGCCGGCTCCTATCACGGCGAGCAGAAAGAATATCCATGTCCAGTACTTCCGGCTTCCGACCAGAGCCTTTTCAAGCATGTTCCTTACCTCCTATGATGTAATAGACACTGGGCTGCGTGCCGAGCTCCGGTTTGCGCCGGATACTGAAGTGCGACCCGAGGATCTTTCTCACCTCGGAATTGGAGTCTTCGAGGTCGCCGAAATACATCCCCGGTTCCGTGCCCTTTTCTTTCGCCATCTCCCTGGCGGCCTCGACACATGCCGGGATGAGACCCTTCGCAAGCCTCTCGAAGCAGAAGGTGCATTTTTCGACGACACCCTTCGTCCTCGTGGGGTACTCCACGTTCTCCTCCTTGATGAAGGGGCGCGGGTCCCTCCAGTTGAAGCTCCTCGCTCCGAAAGGGCAGGCCGCCATGCAGAACCTGCAGCCGATACAACGGTGCTGGTCCATCATAACTATCCCGTCACTCTTCCTCTTAAAGGTGGCCTTCGTGGGACAGACCCTCACGCAGGGAGGATTGTCACAGTGATTACAGAGCACGAGAAAAGGCTTCTCTTTCATTTCCTCCGGCAGGAAACTATTCTCCTGCCCCGGGAAGACATGCTCATAGGTGTCCGACCATATCCACTTTATCTCGTCCTTCGGGTTGCCGAAATCAGGGACATTATGGATGCTGTGGCAGGCGCGCATCACCTTCTTATAGTCTTCATCGGTCTTGAACTTGGACATATCGACCACCATGGACCATCTCTTCGCCGTGAGGGCTTTCTCGTCGGACAGAACGTGGGAAGCCTCCAGTTCACCCCTCCGGAGGCCGCTGACGAGCGCCGAACCCCCGAGCCCCAGAACGGCAGAAATCCCTGCAACCTTTATAAACTCTCTTCTGTTCATGCTCATGACTCTTTCTCCTTCGGCGCTATATGGCAATTCCAGCAGTAGGGGTTCACCGCCAAGTAGGTGTGGCACGCATCACAGAACTTCTTCTTGTTGGAATGGCAGTGCATGCACGTGTTTTGAAGACTGATCGTATATTGCTTTCCCTCAGAATTTACATAGAGTCTCTGGCCGTCCCGCACCGCCGAGTCCCTCCATTCATTGAGCAATTTCATGTGCTCGGCCCTCATAAACGCCTTCGACTCGACGCACTTCTTCTCCGCCAGCTTCTGGATTTCGGGGGTATCGATCTTCGGTTCCGGCGCGACATTGGCCTTCCCGATATTCAGGAGAAAGGGCAAGGTTACCAGACCGACGAAGATGACGAGCCCGAGGATGATTTTGCCTCCGTTATAGATCTTCATTACTCGGTGGCCTCCTTTCCGGGAAGGGGTTCAAGCCGTAAATCGAGCGTCCTCTCCTTCTCCCCCTTCATCACGAGGGCGTTCCCGAGCAGTTCGGTAACTCCCGCAACCCCTACCCCGGGGACCCAGTATTCGAGCGAGCTCGAGATCGTCGCCCGGTCGATGGCGCAGATGTTCGCGCACATATTCACGCCGTAGTGTTCCTGGACGTGCTTCACCGCGTTCGCCCTCGGGAACCCTCCGCGCATCCTCAGTTCCATATTCTCCGAAGCGTTCAGGCCGGTGCCGCTCCCGCAGCAGAAGGTCTTCTCCCTAATCGTGTCCTCGGGCATCTCGAAGAAATGGTTGCAGACATTCCTGATGATGTATCTGGGCTCTTCGAGGAGCCCCATGCCGCGTGAAGTATTGCATGAGTCATGGAAGGTCACCTTGAGGTGGTCGTTCCGGCTCGGGTCGAGCTTCAGCTTTCCGTTCTTGATGAGGTCAGCGGTGAACTCGGAGATGTGAAGCATCTTTGTGGATTTTGCGTTCTCGAATCTCGTTCCCGTTATCGGGGAAACGGGCTCACTGAGAAAGTCGGCAGGGCCGTTCCAGGTGTCCATGTACTGGTTGAGCACCCTCCACATATGGCCGCATTCTCCCCCGAGGATCCATTTTACCCCCAGCCTCTTCGCTTCGGCGTATATCTTTGAGTTCAATCTCTTTGCCATCTCATTCGTAGAGAAGAATCCGAAGTTTCCGCCTTCGGAGGCGTAAGTGCTCCAGGTGTAGTCGAGTCCGAGTTCGTGGAAGAGCATGAGGTAGCCCATCGCCGTGTAGGTGCCTGGATTCGCGAAGAGGTCCCCGGAAGGGGTGACGAAGAGTATCTCCGCTCCTTTCCGGTTAAAGGAGGGATCGATCCGTATCCCCGTTATCGTCTCTATGTCGTCGAGGAAAAACTCGAGGCTCGATTTGATGGTATGGGGTTCGAGCCCGAGATGGTTCCCCTTCATGTAGCACGCAGCTACCGGCCCCGCGATCCATCCGATCTGAAGACCGAGCATGTTGGTGAGTTCCCTCCCCATCATGGTGATCTCGGCCTGGTCGATGCCGTAGGGGCAGAAGATCGAGCAGCGCCGGCATTCGGTGCACTGATAGAAGTAGTACCACCACTCCTTCAGCACATTGACGGTGAGGTCCCTTCCCCCCGCGAGTTTCTTCAGTATCTTGCCGGCGAGGGTGAAATTACCCCGGTACACGGACCGCAACAGCTCAGCCCTCAAAACCGGCATGTTTTTGGGGTCTCCACCGCCGACGAAGAAATGGCACTTGTCGGCGCAGGCGCCGCACCTGACACAGATGTCCATGAAAAGCTGGAATGAACGATACCTCTTGAGGAGCGTCCTCATCCCCTCGAATATGATCTCCTGCCAATTTTCGGGAAGCTTCCAGTCTTCGTCAGCCGGCCTCCACTCCCGCCCGTAGGGGAAGCCGACCGTTTCGAGGTCTTTCGCCTTTGCCGCATGGCAGAACATGTTATCCCTGATCTCGACGGGGGTGTCCATCCAGTGCGTCTTAGGGGGTACATACTGAATGCTTGACAGCTCTGTTGGTTTAGCCGTAAATTTTGCCATGGTTACTCCTTTTCCACCGGTATCCCAGCCTCTTTCATCTTTGCCCTGAAGTCATCCTCATATTCCTCATAGGTGTGCACCTTTACCGGGTAATTCCAGGGATTGACGTGCCTCACCATGCGACTGTTGTTCGGCATGTTCCTCGTGGGGCTCAGGAAAACGCCCCCCATATGCATTAGCTTGCTGAACGGGAAATAGGCGAAGAGGATGCTGATCAGGAAGAGATGGACGTAAAATATCCCGCCGATCTCTTCCATCTTCTTGAGATCTATGGGATGAAAACTGACCAGTCCCATGGTCAGCTCCTTCACGCCTTCTATGTTCACCTTGAAGAAATATCTCATGAGAACTCCCGACACGGCGATGCCGAGGATGAGAAAGAGGGGGAAGTAGTCCGCCGGCAATGAGATATATTTCAGCTGCGGTATGAATACCCTCCTGAGGAAGAGATAGGTTACCGCCGCTATGATGACCCCATCCGATATGAAGAAGAGGGGGACTCCTATCTGCATGAAACTGTCGAGGCCTTCTATCCCCTGAACAGCGGCGGGGACTTTCTCCATGAAGAATCTCAGGTGCCTCACGACGATGATGAGAAAAGACCAGTGGAAGGCAAGTCCGGCCAGCCAGAGCCATTTCGCCTCGCCGTAAGCGAGCTTTGACCCTTCGTGAAGCTGCGTCTTCAGGTTCCTGAAAAGGGAGCGGAAGAGAAGGACTTCAAGCGCCATTCTTCCGATAACGCCGAGGGTTCCGGAGGGGTTTTCGAGTCTGTTCTGCTTGATCCATGGCAAGGACTTCTGCTGGCCGCAGGTGCTCGGTATGCAGAACGGAACCGGTGCACTTCCCCATCGCAAAACTTTCAGAACGAACCCGCCGATGAACGTGATGACGGCCGCGTAGGGAATGATAACCCCGAACAGGACGTACAGGTTTACCGCCTTTACCCCCACGAATGCTATCAGTACAAGGGTTACGACTGCAGAGAAAGCAAATATCGATCCCATGGTATTACCTCGTTTTGTTCTGACGTTAACACAACGGCCTTTGCCGGACCCCTCTATTGCTCATTGACCTCACGCACCAGCTTTGCCCTCTGCAAGAGCCGGTACGTCATATTTCGCGCCTCGTTTGCCTTCAGCTCATAAATCTTCTCGCGGCACGTCACGTAGATATCAAAGGCGATAAGGGTGAGGAGATCTATTCTCGATTCGAGGGTCAGCAGTTCTTCGGATACCCCGAGCCTCTCCTCTTCAGCTATTTCTCTGATTACTTTCTTCAGGTCCAGCATGAAGGCGAGGGCCTTCGAAGGGGCGAGGTCCTGGACCGCCCTGATTCTGATAATGCCGTCGAGGAGGGGAGAGAATTGGTCTTCAGGGAGTTCCCGGAGGAGTCCGTCAAGGATACCCGCCAACCCCTGGGAAATGGTATGCCCGACCGGATTGGTAAACTGCTTTTTCGTATCTTTCAGGAAGGAGGTCACTTCCGAAGCGTAGGACCCCAAGGCTATCTCAAACCACCTCTCTAAAATCTCCTCGCGCCTTTTCAAAAGGAGATCCTTGAGATCCATCTTCACCTCCCCTTTCCCCCTGAAGCTCTCCGCCGGACAGCGAATACCTTCATCTTTGATCGACCTGTCCCGCTCTACTCGCAACGACAGGAAGCGGTTCCATCATGTCATTGCGAGTAGAGCGTCAGCACAAGGCGGCACGGTTATGTTCTTCTCTTTTTCAGCGGCACCGCACGGTCGTAAAGACTTCTTTTCTTCTCTGTCTCCTTATCGGCTACACGCACCCTGTCGGCTTCGGCAGTCCGGCTATCTTGCAAGCCTGTTTTGCAGGCCCGCCCGGATAGAGTTCGTAGAGGTATTTCGTGTTTCCCTTTTCAGGACCCATGACCTTGCCGATCTCTTTTACGAGAATCTTTATCATCGGAGCGATCTGGTATTTCTGGTAGTAATCCCTGAGGAAATTGACGACTTCCCAGTGGGCGTCGGTCATCTCGACTTCCTCTAACTTTGCGATATGCGCTGCAAGCTCCTTGTTCCAGTCATCGAGATTTACCAGGTATCCGTCCTCGTCGATCTCGTACTGTTTCCCCTGAAATTCCATTGTCGGCATAATGCACTCTCCTTTCTCATTTTTTCCTAAAGGGAAGGAATGAACTTCCTTTTAAGCCTTGGTTTCCGGCTCGACTCTCATCGGGATATGCGACTGAGGTATAAAGATAATACAAGATTATCATGATGGTCAAATAAAAATAACTTATTGATGAATTTGTCCTGTTTATTTATGGCCTTCTCGTGCCTTGATAAACACCATCTTGCCGGTAAGCTCGACCCGGCGCATCTCTTTCACGGTCGACAACCTGCGGGTTCTCGCGTCATACTGGAGAATGACTTCGTCATATCCTTCTTCGGGAACCTGATTCCAATCTTCTCCGTACGCGAGAGCGAGTGCGTCGAGATACGCCTCGCCGACATTGTGACCTGTCAGATCGAGTGAAAAGACCGCGCCGCAGCCGCATCTGCCACCGATGCACTCACCCAAAGCCGTCTTCATGGGCTCGGGTTCGCTGAGGAATTCGCGACAGAACGGACATTTCGCGACTTCATCTTTGTCTTCTCTTATCCGTGGCTTCAATCGAGATCACGCGCCGAAAGACCGACTATCATAGAATGGAACGTGGGGAAATGTCAAAGGGATTCGGGAAAACAATGCAACGCTGCGATTGCGGCATCTCCAACCGTCTTTTCCCGCAATTCGCATCCTTCGTAAAGGATAATCTTATCTCTATCGGAGGTCATGAGCCCGATCTTATCTTTCACCTCCGCGATCCTCATCTGTGAGAGGGCCTGCACCGCCAGGCCCCTGACTTGAGGGTCCTTATCGCCGAGGCATTTCACGGCGAGATCGGCGGCTCCCTCGACGTTGTCGATCCCTGCTTCGGCAATCCTCCCCATCGCCCAGAGAACGCCTTTCAGGAACATCTCTTCCTCATGGAATGAAAGGATGATGGGGGGGATATCCTCAAACGCCCATGGATGATTTCTGACGATCTCACCGAGCATCTCCGGCGCACTCCATCCTATGCCCCCCGATTCTTCACTGAGAGACCAAAGCAGACGCTGGACGATAGCTCTTACGGTGGCAGGGTCTCTTTCCGCAACGGCGCCGGCTGCCTTTCCCATGGCCTCTATCGCCCTCCAGCAGAGGACGTCTTCCTTGTCGTATGCGATGGAAATGAGGACGCTGAAGACCTTTCTGTTCTCGATCGCGAGCCGGGTCACCGTTTCGAAGTCCGATGTCAGCAACGCACGCTGAACTTCTCCCTTGAGCGGGGTCAAGTCATCCTCCTTTTAGGTGCAAGAACTAATACTTTCC
>DASPUT010000163.1 GCA_035622735.1 Thermodesulfovibrionales bacterium
TGACTATCACAAAGGTGATTCCCCTATCCCTGTTCAATCGCAAGAGAAGGTTGAAGAGATCTTCTCCTGTCGCCGTGTCGAGGTTGCCTGTCGGCTCATCGGCAAGGACGACCTTCGGGTCAAGGATCAATGCCCTCGCGACGGCGACCCTCTGCTGCTCTCCTCCCGACAGTTCGCCCGGTCGGTGGTCTTTCCTTTCGAAGAGGCCGAGTTCGGAGAGTATCTTTTCGGCGCGTGATTTCAGCTCGCGGCGGTCCTGAGATGAGACGATGCCGGGCATCATCACATTCTCTATTGCAGTGAATTCAGGAAGGAGATGGTGAAACTGGAAGACAAACCCTATCGTGCTGTTTCTGAATGAGGAGAGGGAGGCGGCATCCATCGAAAAGACATCGGTGCCCCCGTAGATGACCCTTCCCGCTGTTGGACGGTCGAGCGTCCCGAGGATATGGAGAAAGGTGCTTTTGCCGACGCCCGACGCGCCGACGATCCCGACGACCTCGGCCTCCTCTAGGGAGATGTCAACGCCTCTCAGTATCTTGAGTTCTCCGGCCAGGACGTAAAAGGATTTCTCTATCCCTCTGGCCTCAACGAGGTGGTTCATTTTTCCTGCCTGTCAGGTCGTCTACCTTTTCCCTCGTCGTCTTCATTCCCTTCGTAATCTTATCGCTCTTTTCTTTAATCTTGTCGGCCGTTTCTCCGAGCCTTCTGCTCTCATGCTCGACTTCTCTCCCGAACCACCTGATCTTTTCGCCTCCGCTGTATATCGATAAGACGATGAAGGCGACCAGGACGAGAATCACAAGGAAGACCAGTCTCGATATCAGTTTAAACATACGAGTCCCTTTCCATAGATGGGGAAAGTTTAGCAGAAAGACGGCTGATTAGGAAACCCTGCGGAATTTTGACAGAACCGGCCCCAAAATGATATTTTGAAAAATCGTGCGAGTCTGCGAGATATTTGCGAGCATTCAGGGGGAGGCGAGTTATGCGGGTCTGCCCACGGTCTTCGTCAGGCTGACGGGCTGCAACCTCAGGTGCCTCTACTGCGACACAACCTATGCGTACGATGAAGGCAGGGAGATGTCCGAGGATGAGGTCTTCGACGCAGTGAGAGGGTACGGGTTGCGGCTCGTCGAGATCACCGGAGGCGAGCCTCTTCTCCAGAAAGAAGTCCTGTCCCTCATCACGAGGCTGCTCGACCATGGGTTTACGCTCCTTCTCGAAACAAACGGCAGCGTAAGCATCAGGGATGTCGATAAACGCGCCGTCGTCATCATGGATATCAAGACGCCGAAGAGCGGGATGTTCGGAAAAATGGACCTCGGTAATCTCTCCCATTTACGAGAGTGCGACGAGCTGAAGTTCGTCGTCACCGACAGGGAAGACTACGAATGGGTGAAGGATTTTCTGGAGACCAACGGGCTCTTTGACCGATGCAAGATTCTCTTGTCACCTGCCTACGGCCTCCTCTCCCCCGAGAGCCTTTCCCGGTGGATCTTGTACGATAGGCTTCCGGTGAGAATGAACCTTCAGATACACAAATAC
Source organism: Thermodesulfovibrionales bacterium (assembly GCA_035622735.1). NCBI lineage: Bacteria > Pseudomonadati > Nitrospirota > Thermodesulfovibrionia > Thermodesulfovibrionales > Thermodesulfovibrionales bacterium. The sequence continues at coordinate 1,549 of DASPUT010000163.1, forward strand.
ATCTACGGTCCCGAGGCCCGGGGTGTCTGATAGGAAAGATAGGTCCTGAATTCGTCTTCGAAGTTGTCGCTCAATATCTGTTTCCCCAGCATCTCCTGTACCTCTTTCAGACTCCAGAACCTTACCTCGTCAATCTCCTCCCGGTTAAAAGAGATGCGGTCCAGAGTGCCGTCATAGATACAGCGATAGGTCGAAACAAGCTCCGTCTCATAAGGATTGCTGTGCCTGTAAGAATAGAGGTAATCCAGGTCGTAACCTGCTACGCCGAGCTCCTCTTCCATTTCCCTCTTCGCGGCGACACTGAGCTCTTCCCCCGGCGAGACATGGCCGCCGACCGAGGTGTCCCATTTCCCGGGTGCGACGTCTTTCTTCTGCGACCGCTTCTGGAGGAGCAGTTCGCCCTGACCGTTGAAGAGAAGAGCGTGAACTACCCGATGCATCAGGGATGGATTCCCATGAATCTCGGACCTCGGCGCTGTGCCGATGACTTCGCCTTCGTCATTTACTATTTCGAGATATTCTTCCTGTTTCATGGCTCGCAGTTCCACGACTATTCTAAGAGGGAAAGGGGAAAAGGTAAAGATCGTCTTCTTAGTCTCTGTAAAGAAGCGGAGTGAGGGATTGTCTGCCGATGATTTTCCGCTCGTCCCGCTCATTTCTTGTAAGTTCTCCGGGAGCGCAGTAAAATAAAATTATGAAGAGCACAATAGCGATAATTATTTTTGGACTCTTGCTGAGTGGGTGCGCCTCGTCGAAGTATCTGAGGACTGAAGAGGCGAACCCGGCGGATGTCACCGGTACCTTCGACGTGATACTCTATGGGAGCAGTTATCTCTCTGACGTTGAGAACGTGGCGATTCTTGATGTTGCAGGAGATCGTTATACTTTAGAACCCTACGCTCCGGACTTCGACTTCCGTGTTGTGAAGGATGTGCCGGCCAGGGAGGCGATCGAAGGGGCCGAAAAATTTGTGAGCTGGCCTCCCACGTTCTGGCGCATCGTCTTCAGCAGGATCCTCGATCCGGAGAACAGGACGATAGGCTATGAAGTAAGGCCCTTCTACGACGCCATTGTTTATGGAACATCGGATGTCATGGATATCGACTATTGGCTGAAACCGGACGGGAAGGTAAAGGTAGTCATAAAGCTGAAGCCGCGAATACTCAGACTTCTTTTCGGGGGTGACGGAATCGGTGCCGGACAGGGCGGCAGCGGCAGATAGGAACTTTCCGGAGACGCAATTCTCCGCAACGATAAAAAGCGCATAAAGAACGAGCTACGGCTAACAGGATTAAAGAAAGAAGAAAACACAATCATTTTCCGCCTAAGGGTACCTTCATACGCTGCCCATGAGCGGCATTCAAGGCTTTTGCAAGTTGTGGATGTCGCAATTTCGTACCATTATAGGATTAGAGATGTGTGAAACAATGCTCCTGCGGAGAGAAAGGAGGAGCAAGATGAAAATCTTATCGATTATATTAATAATGCTAATGACATTTCTTCTCGCGCCGGTGTTGGTCACCGGGGAGACATACCAGGCGTCAACGGGAAATCCTCCGGTGTCGCAGCCTCTCGTGCGGGAAGGGGCCTTAGCGATGCAACTCACTGAGGTCTTACAGATCGGAAAACCGGCGAACGAGGCTGAGGCGGAGAGTGCGTTGAGCGCGGCCGGTATCGCTCCGGCTAATGGCTGGATTGCCGATTACCCCGTAACACCGGATATCGCCGTCGAGTTGCAGACTGCGGTAGGGAAAGCGGCAGACTCAGGCAAGATACCGTTAGGGAGAGATGCTGCCCTGAAAACGTTCCAGGAAGTGATAACAGGCAATAATTTGCCTGTAAGGGCCGACACGTCAGGCCAAGGTGATAGCTACGCGTCCGGACCCGCTTATGACGACCCTTCGGCAATAAACGACTATTATTACGATCAGGGGCCTCCCGCGGTTACCTATTATGCTCCTCCTCCCGATTATGCATATCTCTACTCCTGGGTTCCTTATCCGTTTTGGTGGTGGAACTTCTGGTTTCCCGGTTTCTTCGTCCTGGCAGACTTTAACATAGGCGTGCATGGGCATGGCCACTTTCACGGACATGGAGGATTTCACGGACATGGAGAATTCGTGAGCAACCACTTCCGCGATCCGGGGACCGGTAGCATGTCGAGAATTAATCCGGTGACGAGAGCGCACGGTGGGACTTTTTCGAGCGGAACCGGGACCGGATGGACGACTCCTTCAGCTCAGAGGGGCGCGCAGGCTATCTTCAATAACAGCAGAAGTACGGGGATAACGAGAGGAAGCGGCTCTGTTGTATCGGCTTCCTCGAACGGACGGGTATCGGGCTCTGTGTCAAGGGGAAGCACCCCTGTGGCGTCCTCGGTGCGACGTACTTCAGGAAACCCGGGCGGTAATGTCTACGCGGGTTCACGTTCCTCGGTTGGAAGCCCGTTCAGTCAGTCTGCGTATAGGTCAAGCAGATCCTTTGCCCCGTCCTCTTCGGGAACGAGGTCATTTACTATGGCTTCCAGCGGGTCGAGATCATTCAACGCGTCGTCCGGAGGCTTGCGGGCCTCTCATTCTGTCAGCTCTTTCAGCGGTGGCAGAAGTTCCTTCGGCCACCGCTGAGGATTTTCCTTTGGCGGAGGGATGAGGAGGTAGTCTCCTCTCTCTCCCTTTTTCTAACTTCCACGATCTCCTTTGTGATCGGCATACAAACGCGAGAGAGGCACCGCCGTAATCCCATGGAGGCAGACACTGAGCAGTACCGTGAGCACGATAACCGACAGCATCCTCTCGTACCCATCCAATCCGAGTTCGTTTACGACGATGAGCAGATAGAGCACAGATGCGATTCCACGGGGGCCGAACCATCCGATAAAGGCTACAGAGAACCGTGACAGCTTTGTCCCCCTCAGACTCAGGGCGACGGGAAGCATGCGAATGACCGTGAGACTGAGGATCGCGTATGTCCACGCTGCAAAGTCCCAAAACCCTATCGCCCGGGGTACCGCAGCCAATCCGAATAAGAGGAAGACAAACAGCGCCAGCTGTTGCCCCTCTGCCTCTCCGAACTCGTGGATTCGCTCACGCACTGCCGGCGTGTGCACGCCCAGCATCAGGCCGCCGAAGAACGCGGCTATGAAGCCATTGCCGTGAAACTTCTCCGCAAGGGCATAGGCCATGAGCGCCAGTGACCATGCAGCGAGGCGCTGGAACGTCGGGTTCATCCAACCCCTCTTCGAGGCCTTTTCCACAAGCAACCCGCCGAGCCATCCGACGAACGCACCGAGGAGCGGGCCGAAAAAGAACTGCTTCATGGTGAAGCCGATCCAGTAGTGCATGTCCGTCCTTTCAGCCGGGATGACCGAAAGGGCTCCGATGCACGCGAGTACGGGCGGTAATGCTATACCGTCGTTGAGTCCGCTTTCGACGTTGATCGCCTCTTTTATCCTTTCCGGCACAAGGGGACTCGTGATGACGGGCTGTCCGAGGGCCGCATCCGTCGGAGAAAGGATAAATGCCATGAGGGCTATCGCCCAGATGCTCATGCCGTGAAAGAGAGGCAGGGCCAGTATCACTCCGAGAACCATGGTGAGAGGGAGACCTACGAAGAGCAGCCGAAACGGCAGCCCCTTGCGCCGAATCAACGATTGGAGATCTATCGTCGAGGCATCGATAAAAAGCACGAGAATGAGAGTGACTTCCGCGATCACGCGCACCGCAGGAGCCTTCAGGCCGACCTCGACGAGATCGAGGCCGAGCGGTCCCGCTAAGATGCCGACCGATACAAAGACCATTGCCGCGGAAATAGGAGATTTTTCCGAGAGGCGCGAAAACAGACCATATACGAATATTAAGAGCGCAGCGAAGATAAAGATGGGATACTCATGCATCCTATCGCCTTTCCACCTCTCTATGGCGTGAATGAGCGCAACTGAAAAGCCTATCCGAACAGACGATCATAGTCACCTCTGCCTCCCCATTCCGTTTAGCGTTTTTGACAGTACCATACCCACTCCTAATTATCAACCGTCCACCGTTCCGCTGTGAGCGAGGGCAGCGCCGGAGTGACTTGGAGATTCAACGAAGAGTTGAATTTATCCGTATCCGCAACTAGAATAGATTCCAGACCGATGATGAAACCGAAGCTGCCATTTCTTTGCGCCGTGGAGGACAATCTCTCCACTCTCAAGGAGGCGATACGATGAATGGCGTACCAGTGCGCCCCGCAGACTCCCCACCCGGAGCGGTGGAGATAGAGAAGCTCACCGTCTCCCTGAGCGGTAAGGAGGTGCTCTCCGGCATTGATCTCACCCTTCATGAGGGCACTTTCCTCGGGATCGTCGGGCCAAACGGTAGCGGGAAGACGACGCTCCTCAGGGTCCTCCTCGGCCTCGTGAGGCCGGCATCGGGCGAGGTCAGGGTCTTCGGCAAGAGGCCGGAGGAGATCGCGAGGACGGGGATCTACGGTTATCTCCCCCAGCATCTCAGCGTCGATGCCAGCTTTCCGGCGACCGCCCTCGATGTCGTGCTCATGGGACTTCAGGGGAGACGGGGCATGTTCAGGCGTTCGTCCCGGGAAGAGAAAAAAAAGGGTGAAGAGATGCTCCTGACCCTCGGCATGGCGGGGTATGAAGGCCATCTCTTCGGCGCTCTTTCCGGCGGCCAGCAGCAGAGGGTATCGATCGCCCGGGCCCTCATCGGGGACCCCCGGATACTCATCTTAGACGAGCCGAGCACCGGGATCGATGTTGTCGGGCAGGAAGACTTTTACCACCTGTTGAAGGGGTTACAGAAGCGGAGCGGCCTGAGCATCATCATGGTCTCACACGATATCGGCGTCATAACCGCCTATGTCGATGAGATCGCCTGCCTGAACAGGACGCTCCACTATCAGGGGAACCCTCTCGGTGCCTTCAATGAGGAGGTGCTCAAGGGACTCTATGGGAAGAGCATGGGCATACTGATGCACGATCACCTCTGCGACAAATGCGAGAGGCTCCAGCCCGGGGAGAGGTAGCCGGCAGAAACCATGGGAGATATCTTATCGTATGGTTTCATGCAGCGGGCCTTCGTCGCCGGTATCGCTATGGCGGTCTTTGCGGGGGTCATATCCGTCTTCATCGTTCTCCGGCGGGTAGCCTTTCTCGGGTCGGGCATATCGCACGCCGCCTTCGGCGGGGTCGCGATCGGATTTTTCTTAGGGATAAACCCCCTCTCGACGGCCCTCGTTTACTGCGTCGCCGTCTCCTTTGCGATCGAGATCGTGAGCAGCAAGGGAAGGCTCGCCGAGGACACCGCGATAGGGATATTCTTTTCGGCCTCGATGGCTATGGGAGTCCTGCTCATCAGTCTCTCGAAGAGCTACACCGTGGACCTTTTCGGATATCTCTTCGGAAGCATCCTCGCGATAGGCAGCGGTGAGGCGTGGCTGGCTGTCTCGATGGCGGCAGCGGTCATCCTTATCTTTGCGGTCATCCTGAAGGACCTCCTCTTTATCACGTTCAATGAGGAACTCGCCGTCGTGAACGGGGTACCGGTAAGGCTCATCAAATCGATCTTCCTTATCTCCATGGCGATCGCGATCGTGATCGGGATCAAGGTGGTTGGGATAATACTTATCTCGGCGCTGCTCGTCATCCCCGGGGCGGCTGCAAAGATGCTAACTCAGCGGCTATACGGCATGCTCGCCATCTCCTGCGTAATCGCCGTTTTATCAACAATGGGAGGATTGGTCGCTTCCTATGTCTATGGCCTCGCCCCGGGAGGGACGATTGTGATGGTCCTCTCGCTCTTCTTCGCGGCTTCCTTTCTCGCGAAGATTCTGAGGTGATTCCGGTATAATACCCCATGACGGAGAAGACAAAACCATCTCTGAATTTCACCCTCATCTGCGATGACGTCCGTCAGGAGGTCGGGGGGAAGATTAGCCTCATGGGACTCTTCGAGAACATCTATGCCTCGCATTTTCCGGCTGTCCACCCGAGACTCGTCGTCCTGAACGAATGGGTCGACGGATGCGGGGACTTCGATGCGCTCCTACGGATCCTCTCGCCCGACAAGAGGATGGTCATTCGGGAAACGCAGACACGCCTGCGGCTCGCGGACGCGCGGTATAAGCAGAGAGACGTATCGGTTCATCTGAATATCGAATTCAGGGAGCCCGGGACATACTGGATCGAGAACTACATCGACGGGGTCATGGTGCATTCCACACCCCTTCCGGTGGTGCTCATGAAAGAAAAGTCATTCCATTGAGGCTGGACTGTGTCCGAGGCTTTTGATCGCGAGAAGCTGATCCGGGAAAAGATAGGAAAGACCGAAGAGCGGGCGGTCATGAGCCTTTCCCTCATCCGGGAGATCGTCCTCGAATACCTTCTTGGAGAAAAGGGGTACTCCCGGGAGGAGATAGAGACGGACCGAATCTTTGATATCACCGTGGATGGCAGGACCGAGAGGACAGCGGTTGACTATCTCATGAAGATCGGGGGGAAGAGGTTCATGGCGATAAAGTGCTCTCCCGGGGCGCTCGAATCGAGAGAGAGGCATCTCATATCCTTCGCGAGGGTTGTAGATGCGTATCAGATCCCCTATGCTTTAGTTACTGACGGGTTTCAGGCACGACTGCTCGATACCATTACGGGTAAACTCGTCTCCGAAGGTCTGGATTCGATACCCGAGGCTGCTCAGGCGAGGGATGTCGTCAAGACGGCGGAACTCATTCCCTATCCCGCGGAGAGGATGGAAAAGGAGAAGCGGATCCTCCTCGCCTTTGAATCGATCAAGTGCACTGAGGAGTCCTGCGAGTAGGTTCATCGGACACTTTTCTTTCCTTCCAGACTGTTCTCTCGGTCAGGGCCGCGACACAGTCGTCTGAAGTTACGGTCCAAAGAAAAAGCGCCTCACAACTTCGGCGCTTATTCTATCACCCCGACGGGTGTTCCAATCGGTTCTTCTTCATTCGTCAATGCATGCGTAAGCGATCGCAACCGGCTCAATGTCTATGACGTCCGCAACGAACCTGTTCGCTGCCTCGTGATATGTTACGGTAACCTTTTCTCCTACACCAATATCTCTGAAGATCATATTCTGGGTACAGCTCGTCACATTCGTCCCTTTATCCATACTGAATGTGAAGGTGTCCTTATCGAGAGACCTCAGGGTCACCGTTCCCGCATTATGGTCGACCGCTACGACCTCTCCCCTAATGTTGGCCTTGCTTTCCTCGGCGTTGACCTGAGTTGCGAGAGATACCAGGAAAAGCGCCGCAATCACCATCGCGAACACTCCTGTCAGATTCGCCGTGTTTATCTTTATTCTGCCGAACATAATTTCCACCCCCTTCATTATCGTACTCTCTGTGTAACCTATTCTTCTCCTTTCCTTATTTAAATCATATAGCTGATTGCACATATATGCAACTCAGATACTAGGCATTCTGGTCCCTTTCTGAGCGATTCCACTCTAGAAAAATCATAAAATCTCCCTCTTGCTGGGTATCACTCTCTTTTTTGATACAAGAATCTTTTTTATCCTTTCGTTATCCCCCAGACCCCTTGCTAAATTATATTTTTCTGCTACCATTGTGTTATGCACCATGAAACAGAAGGGACTGGGAAGGAAGCTGATAGGAAGGGGATAGAGGAGAATCGTAAGAATCGGATAGTCGACTGCGCATCCGCCTTTGGCGGAAGAAACACTGAACTAACCAGAGGAGGTTAGGAAGTGAAATATCATTTGGTAATTTTATTAGGCATATTGCTCTTGCTTGGCTCTGCCGAGAGCGCCTTTGCTATCCACGCCGAGATCCCTTCGGAGACACAGGCGGTCATCGCAACCGGCGGCACCCAGATCACGATCGGCGGTCAGGTGAGGGTCAGGGCCGAGGTACAACAGAACACCCGGGACTTTAACAGCAATATCCCTGATCACCAGGCATACACCGATCAGAGAGTGAGGCTCTCGGTCGAGGCCAAGATTACCCCCAACACGATAGGTATGATACAGCTCGAATCAACCAATGAGAATACGTCGAGCATCGCTCCGGACCTCAATATTTGGGGCAACTATGGCAGCAATCCCAATGTTAGTACATCGTACGCGACGGGTCTCTATGTGGCCGGCAATGCCAAACACAGTCCTCTCTCTGTTCTGCAGGCCTGGATCCAGTATTCCGGAACAGGCCTCTTCGGGGTACCTGCGGGGGTCAAGGTCGGCCACATGCCTCTCATGCTCGGTAACGGCATCTTCTTAGACCACTCTAAGTTCGGTGATGACGCCATCCTGTTCTTCATGGACCCTGTTCAGGACTTCCATGTGATCGCATGGACCGCAAAGTTCAGGGAAGGCAACACGGTCCAGAACGACGATGCCAACGCCTATGTCCTCGTCCTCAACTACGCTCCAAAAACCTGGTCTGCGGCGTTTGATGCCACCTTCATAGACGACCAGCGGTCTTTCGGTACAGCCGCGACGGTTCCCGGTGCATTTAATGCTGCCGCGCCTTCATTTCCTCCGGGGCCTTTCTATACCAACGGCCCAGGCCCGAACAGCCCGACCCACTTCTGGAACTTCGGGCTTCACCTCAACGCCAATATCGACGGCTTCGCTCTGAAGGGAGACGGAGAGCTTCAGGCAGGGAAGATTGACAATGCCAGCCCGAACGGCAAGGCTGATTTCACGGGCTGGGCGGCGATGTTGGGGGGCAGCTACAAACTCGATCCCGTCACGCTCTCTCTTGAGTGGGCATACGGAAGCGGCCCCAGCGCAACGACTCAAAATGTTCCTGCATTCATCACCTCTCTCGGCAATGACCAGCGTTTCACTTACGTCTATGAATACCGCACCGTGAACGCATGCGGCCAGCAGTCCGGCGGTATCTGCAACACCCAGTATCTGAAGCTCGGCGGGGCGGCCGAACTCGCCAAGGACCTGAACAGCTACCTGTCGTTATACTGGCTCCATGCCAACAAGGTCTCCGCGCTGATCTTTCCGACCGGCGGCCAGAGCAGCAAAGATATCGGTTGGGAAGTCGACGCAAAGCTCAACTACAAGATTGACAGGAACCTGAACTGGTGGGTAGAGGGCGGGTACCTCTTCGCGGGGAACTTCTGGGAGACGGTACAGGCGGTCCAGAAACAACCGTTGGGAAGCAGCGTCGATAACGCTTACGCGGCAAGGACAGGAATCCAGCTCGACTTCTGATCCCGGCGCAACGATCACAGCCCGAAAGGCGGGTCGTCCGACCCGCCTTTTTTGTGAGATTCCGGCGTATTTAGATTGTTCCCAATAGAGGGGGAGGTGATGATGAGCGGACTGGATTTCATCGTGGTCGGGTTAGCGGCTGTTGCGGGAGGAGCGGTGAATGCGCTCGCTGGTGGGGGGACACTCATCACCTTTCCGATGCTCACCGCGGTCGGCGTCCCGGTAGTTGCGGCCAACATAACGAATACCGTAGCCCTCTGTCCCGGGTATCTGGGTGCGACCTTCGCTCAGATGAAGGACCTGCGCGGCCAATCGCTCCGGCTTTGGATCCTGCTGCCGGTAAGCGTGGTGGGCGGCATTGGCGGCGGCTTATTACTCATACACTCGGGTGATCAGCTATTTCGCAGACTTGTTCCGTTCCTTATCCTTTTCGCGGTCGGACTGTTAGCCGCTCAGGATACGTTGCGCGCATTCGTGACACGTCGTGCAGGCCGTTCCGGCACCGTTACACTCCATGATGCCTGGGCGGTATTTCCGGTCCTTCCCGCCGCTGTTTACGGAGGCTACTTCGGTGCCGGGGTGAGCGTGATCGTGCTCGCGGTGCTCGGGCTTGTACTGGAAGACTCGCTTACGCGCCTCAATGCCCTGAAGCAGGCGATTTCATTCAGCATTAATATCGCGGCCGCGATCTTCTTCCTGTTTTCCGGGCAGGTGGTCTG